>NZ_JBDNJQ010000118.1:0-26098 GCF_051172895.1 Nostoc sp. CALU 1950
TTACACTCCATCCCTAAACCGTTTGGCTGCGAAGCCCAAGAGAATCTTGCCCAAACCAGCACCAATTCCAGATGGTGAATTAGGTTTGGTGATGTTGACCTCTACTGTAACAGATATACCCCAACCGAAAAAATTAACGAGTAAACCACCAAAAGATGTTGAGGGCAGTGCCACCGAAACAATTTATCCTTACTCAGAATCGCAATGGATAGTTCGCTACCAGTGGCCAGATGCCAATAAGGAGAAAGGTTACAGCAAGACCTTTCGGCAATGGCATAGGCTTTCAGATGGCACACCTCAAATGAAAAAAGGCGATTTGCCTTGGGGAGCATACCGCATTGATGAAGCGATCGCTGCTGCTAAATCAGTAAATGTCACCCCAGCACTACTTCAGCATGAAGGCGAGGGATGCGTAGAAGTTGGTCGGGAGCATGGTCTTGCTGGGATTACGTTTCAAGGCAGTGGATGGGATAAAAAGACTATCACGCCTGAATATCAACGCGCAATTGAAGCAGGCATAGGATTAATCGTTTTTCTGCATGACCCCGATGACACTGGCTTAAAGAAACTCCAGACCTGCCAGGACTGTGCAGCCGAGGTTGGGATTGGATTTATTGGAATTAACCCTCACGACATCTGCCCCGATTTACCATATAAATCAAGTGACATCAAAGAAATCTTGGGGCAGATGGAAGTACCAGAGTTTATCCGCAAGCTAGAAGAGGAGATCCACGCGGCAGTAGCGCAGCGATCGCTTGAGTTGGCAGAATCTGAAACTATTGAAAAAGAAGTTACGGAAAAATCTAATTTCAGTATAGATATTGATCCAGCAGACCCGGAGGCATTCTACAAATCCGTATGCCAATCCATGAATTTACCCTATTCTAACTGCGTGACGGCGGGTACTTTTGATGGCTGGGCTTACCGAAAAATCTTTCCTCAAACTGAATGGATGGTACTGAATTCATCCTTTTACAAGTGGTCACAAGAGAATAACCAATGGCAGCACCAAGATGATAATAAAGCTTACAAGCTCCTCGCTGACGCTGGAGAATCCGCTTACAAACTCTCTTACACAAAGACATTTGGTTGGAGAATAACCAAGCCTTACGAAACTAACGCACACAAGGAATCTGCCTTTAAATATTGCCGCAGTCGCTTAGAACCAGCAGAACCACTGCCAACCAATACTCATTTATTAGGGTTTAACAATTGTGTTGTTGATTTGCGAACTGGTGAACAAATGCCTCATCGCAAAGATTTTTACCTGACTAATATCATTCCCCACGATTATGAAGCCAACAAACCATGCCCAGAAGTTTTTCTCAAATTTCTAAATGAGAGCTTTGGGTCAGAATTGGTTGAAGTGATTCGGGCGTTCACGAGTATGTTTTTAGACCCAACTGCCCCTTATGGTCGGTTTCCCCACTTAATTGGCTTAAGTGGTGGGGGCAAGGGGACATTGGGAAGGTTTTGGAGTAGTTTATTTGGCGAGTCCGGCTCTAGTAGCGCCACACATTTTGCGGATATTTCTACACCTGAAGGACGGCATCAATATTTAAGTGGAAAGCGGATATTTGGATTCCCTGACGTAGGAGGTTATGCCGAAGGAGTCCGAGCTTTTTACGAATTAGTTGACAATGGGCCAATGAGCGGACGCGCTTTATTCAATCCAGTAGCTTATTCAATCCAGTGGTACATTCGGTTTTGGATTGCCTCTGTAAGTCATCTACAAATCGAAAATGCTGGCGACGGCTGGATGCGTCGAGCTTACCCAATCCCAGTAAAAAACCGAGATATAACCCCTGACCCAGACTTGTGGCTGAAGCTACAAGAGGTGAAGTCGGACATAATTTCTTGGGCTTTAGCGATGCCACGAGCAGAACGCGATCGCATTTTGTTATCGCCACCAAGTTCGGATCGGGCAAAGAATCTGGCGCTAGAGGCATCTTTGTACGGGGACTCGACCAAATCCTTTGTGGACTTGTGCTTACGCCCCTCAACGACCGAAACATTTATCCCACAAAGTCGTTTACACAGTTGGTATGTACTTTACTGCCGGGAACATGGTTATGCACCTTTGGGGATGTCCAAATTTATTAGCCATTTAAAAACAGTCTTGCCCCACAACTTCAAGGAACGTAGCTGGACACCCACGGTCAACGGAAAGCGTGAAAGAATTCAGTCCCACTTTGCATTCATTGAACCACTGGCTGGGGTATTTGAGATGAAAGTACCGGAGGGGCCACCGGATAGCTCACAATCCAGGGCGGAATTTTGGTATTGCTTTAAAGATAAATGCCTTGAGGGGGGAATAGAAGAATTTGAGGAGTTTTTTCACCCCACCAAAACGCCAGAACCCTTACACAGCTTACCTGTCCACCCTGTCCACCCACCAAATACCCCTGGACTTGACCCTGGACAGGCTGAAAGCCTTACACAGCAGGGCTGTCCACCCTGTCCAATTGTCCTCCCCCAAGAATTAGCATTGCAAAAAAAAGATGAGTTAAATTCTGATTGTGGAGTTAATCAATTTGTCAATTTAACTGATAACCCTTCAGTCCCCAAAGACTTTGTGGACAACTTGGACAGCCTTGCTGTGACTGGGTTTGAGCCTGTCCAACAAGTAAGTCTTGCCGAAAACTCTTTGGACAGCCTGGACACCCCTGCTGTAGCTGGGTTTTCTCCTCAACAAGATGGTGAATTGATAAATACCACCCAAAACGAATTATCTCGCCCGTCAGTGAAAGTTGGGGATAAAGTTGAGTTTTTCAACGACAGTGTTCACAAGTGGCAAGTCGGAATCATTAAGAGCGTTCAACTAATGTCTTCATATTTTTGTAGCGCAACAATTGAGTATCGAGGCTTTAAAGGTCAATTATGTCAATTAGAAATCTTCAGGAGTGATTGGATAAAATTTCTGCATCATTTGCGTTAAATCAGTTAACAGTTATTGTCACCGATGTAAAACCCGATTAGGGAATTTGGCAGCATCGACAATGCCGCCAGTCATGTAGACACTTGATAGACAATTAAGATTGAATTAGACCGCGATTTCTCTCCTATTAACAATAATCATGGCATCTGCTGAATTTACCTCGCTTGAGTCAACCCAAGCAGTACCGACAGTTGAAAACCCTACGTATGGAGAGCAAGTAAATGTTGATACGTCAACATCAATAGAAATTGAATCGCCAGCAGCAATATTTCAAGCTGTTGGGGTAATTACTGGGGATATCAACTTCAGTTCAGATGGACAAAGCACTGTTACTATCGGTAGCTATGAATACCCACTTTACTACTCGAAGCGACAATGGGATGTATTAAACGCTCTCAAGAAGGAAATAGAAAATACTGGCAACCATAATCAGCGTTTGGTTGTTTATCCAAAGGCAATTCACTTTCCACGCAGAGAGCAACCGCATCGCATCGCTTTTCAGTTAGTGGGCTTTGATAGAGGGCGAAAACTAGATGCCGTTTCAGGAGAGTTAGAAGACCTGGAGTTTAAATTATCGGGATTATGGCAGTTCATTCCTGTCTGCTCAACTCCCTGTATCTCGGTGTTCCGAAATTTCTCTGATGAAAGACTCGAATTTATTAAGCAGTCCGAACCTGCCCGAAAGGTGAAATTCATGAAGGCAAGTCATATACCCTTGCTATGGAAGGATGCACCCGTCCGACCCTTCAGATTTAATCCCAAGGTGGCTAAAGAAGAACAAGGACGCGCAGTTTTTGTCACAATCAAGGCGAAATTTCTGCCGGGGCGTGATGTCTTCGGTTTTGTTGCACTGACTGCGCTACCACAAGAAGCTGCACCGAGATTTCTCAAAGCGTCTAAGGAGGATAAAGCCACAGTGCAGTCAGCAGCTAAGAAAGCGCAAAGAGCAGCACCACCACCTGCACCAAAGAAAGGTAAGTCAAAAGCGACTAGTCTGGATAATACCTCTGTGCCGCGTACCAAACCATTACCAAAACCAAAACCAAAGTTAAAAACGGGTGAGTAAAAACCGCTTTTTTGTTTTATCAGTCAACGCCATCATGGGGTTATATCTGTTGTGTGGCCCCCTGAATAAATAAGTATTTGCAATAGTCGAGTCAGCCCTGACTGGCGCTCACGAGAGATTAAGGTTTTGGGGCGGTTAGGCGGTCAAATTGACAAAAGCTAGTGGGGATGTCCGGACTGTTTGTGTTGAGTTTTTGGCGGTTGGGTTTTGGGGTTTATCTGCGTATGTTGAGTGTGGGGTTTTTTCGTCGTGTAGGCGATGTCAAATTTACCCCCTTTTTATAGGGGAACTCAATGTGCAAGACCCTTATGGTTGAGCCATTGTTCAACGTCCCGTCCCCCCCCCTTTTGCCAAAATCGAGTAGACGGGACGTGTTTCCGTGCAGAAAATTATTGAGAATAGAGTCAATAAAACAACCTTTCAGTCACAAAGACCAAAGGGTTAATTTATACGTGAATTGGATTAAGTATAGTCTGGTTAAGTTGCTAAATCTTTAATAAGTATAAATACTCTTGTTGTATCTACACCACTTACACCGCTTATAACTTCTTTGAATGTTACTTCGTATGTTTTGCCAGTAAGGTCACTTTTCACTAATTCATAAGACAGAATTTTTCTAAAACCTGATTCTGTTTCACTTAAAATATTGCGGATTTTATCTTCAATAACCATATTAGTTACCTCATTCTAAAACCAGAAAGTTTATAATTAAAAGGCTTAACTAAGTCTCAAGTTAATGCTATCTCTCACGCCAAAATAACCTCCAATCTTCCGATAGATAAATACAAATAAATGTATCTATAAAAAGTTAGAAAGGGATAGGGGTAAAAAGTAGACTTTAAGTCCACAGGAGTAAACTATCTCAAAAATGATATTGGGGAATTAAAATTTTGCACGCTAAAACCAAGCTTTGACGCTTTTTCATCGGATAGATAGATGAATAAAAAATAAAAATGTAGTAGTATCTCTTATTTCTTAACTTTTAATAAAAATAATATTAAGACAAATTGATATTTAGGATACTAGTTTTTGGAACAATTTTATTCCTTTAGAATTTCTCTTTTATATCTATAGAGGTAAAAGTTATTAACTACTATTTTCTATTATTTATTGATTAAATAACCAAAACTTGATTTTGATGGTGAGGTTTTTATGTCACATAAAATAGCTTTTGCTACACTTTTGCATGAAGTAAAAAATGAGGATTTATTTTCGGAGATTACTCTTGAAGAAACAGCAACCATAATAGGAGGAGGTTGGACTCAACCTGCCTTTCTAGAAGGAAGAGGGACTCGTAATTGTGGTGCAGCGCGTGCTCAGCAAGATGCCCAAAATAATTGCCAAGCATTAGCAAATGTTACTAATCAAAAATTAGTTAAGGCAGAAGTGTATAACTATGACCCAAGTTATTCTTCTGATATTATTAAGGGAGATAAGTGTGTTTATCGAGCAACCTATCGATGTTTACTTGAATAATTAGTGCAACAGAAGTGCGATCACACTTCTCTATTTCGTGCATAAAGGGGTGAAATGAGGAGTGGAAGCGGTTGCCGTCGGCAACCGCCTCTTACCCCGACCGCGCTGAACAAATAATCTTAGGATTAGCAGAACGTCAAGCTAATGCACAATTAGAGCAAGATCAACTAAGGCAAGAGATGAGAGAGCTTACGGCTAGAGTCAACAACCTTACAGATAATGTTGACCGTGTTTTAGCTCGTAGTGCGATTTTAGATGATGTGTTACTTGAGTTACGTGATAGCCACGAACAACATCAGCGTAATTTTGAAGAACACCAGCGCACCACTAACGCCGCACTACAAAGCCTTGAGTCTATATTGTTACAGTTGATTAGAAATAATTCTTGAGATGTGATAGAAGAAATATAATTTCTTCTACCATTGGAAATAAATTTAACTATCAGAAAAATAATAGCAATCTAACTAAAGACTAGTTAAAAGAAACTTTTTATTTTATATAAAAATGGTTAATTAGCTTCTGTCAAACCAATCCCATATTTATGAAAAACACAACCACTTTTTTAGATAGTTACAATAATGACTTGTTCTTTGAATTAAGCGATTACGAAGCATCGATCAACTCTGGCGGCATTTTATTTACTAATGCTTCAAAACAACCAATAACGTTTGTTGGTTTAGATGGAAACCTAGCAAAGCCAAAATCGTATTTACTAGCAAATAAAGGAAGTACAACAAATGTCACCGAGCCATACATTGTCTACGACAGTGACACATCAAAAAGTTTTATACCTATCACTTCCGAACGGCTAGATAGTACTCAGGATTACACTTTTAGCGTTAATAAAAATTACGTAAGCCTTTCTTCGGAAGATGCCTAATGAAAATTCATCAACCCTTTTAAAGTGCAACCTGTGTTTTAATGAGTGGTGTAAATCTATGTTTACACCACTGACCGACTCAGCAGATGTTAATCGTAGCTGGAGATTTTTATGGGGTTCAAATCCCCAAATCGGGGGGTTGGCTGGGGCAAGGATTTTTATATTGCCGCTTCCAACTATCTTTTTATCCCACGGTGACGCCCAAATTGATGATTTGGAACCGACTCTCACTCGGCATGGCTATAACGTGAGGGACTTGGCTGAACAGTTCAATGCCAAACCGGCTGAAATTAAGTTGTTATTTCGTGGTCAACTTGACCCAACGCGGGCGCGTGAGTTGCAAGAGCAAATGTTGGCGGCGGGGCTGCCACTTTAAGCGGATTGAAACACAATAAAAATTGAAGTCTTTATAGTTGCAATTAATCCTGGCTCAAATCGATGATTGCAGGTTGGTAATAGAATTAATTTGCTTTTTTAACATCTTTAATTCATCAGAGTTCAAATAATATAACTTTGACAATATATCAGTTAGATTTTCGCTAATATACATAATATTTTTAGTTACTTTTATAACTAAAGTTAGTGAATGAAAACAAAATATTAGTCCATTACTATTTTAATCTGTCAAGCCAGGATTTTCTAAACGTGATAGCACTTCTGTCATAGGTATGTCGTCTAACTCCACTTTTCCGACATCCTCCTAATTAAAAAAGCATCTAAGATGCTTTATAAAGGGCTATAGATGCTTTTGATCCTCGCTTTACACAAGGAATTTTTTTGATTATTTGACCAACAACCGCGATCGCAACGAGAAAATCGCAGGCATCGTAGACTGACTATTTGGCATTGAGCCAAGATGGACGTATTTATCAATTGATAGTAATTCGCAATAACTTCTTAGTGGCTTGTCTCTCAACGAGAGAATGGGGCTTGTGGCGTAGTAGACTGTCCATAATAAGACGCGTACACCGGACACTACCAGCAAGAGTAAATGAGGCCACCGCCCCCAGTTCGTCTACCTAACAAGCATTACAGGTCTAGAGAATACCTTACACCAAGTGAGGTGCGAAGTCTTCTTGATGCTGCACTAGAACGCAAAGCTCGTTATGCTCACCGTGATTATACACTGATGTTGCTCATGTTTCGCCACGGTCTGAGGGTGGGGGAAGCTGTAGGGTCTAAATGCGGTTTGCGCTGGGATGCACTGATGTGGGCCGAACGTCAGATTTTCATCACCAGGGAAAAGGGCAGCGATTCTGGGGTGCATCCCTTGAGAGATGATGAACTGGAATTGCTCAAACAACTCAGAGAGATGTTGCCCGATAGCAAATACATCTTCGTTTCCGAGCGTGGTGAGGTGATGTCTACTGATGCGGTGCGAAAGCTGCTTGGGCGATTGGCAGCGCAGGCGGGACTTGATATCAAAGTTCACTGTCACATGATGCGCCACGCCTGCGGTTACTATCTGGTGAATCAGGGGTATAACACCAGAGAAATTCAAGACTTCCTGGGACACCGTGATATCAAGCACACTGAAAAATATACCAAGCTGAATGCTCGACGCTTCCTGAATTTTGATTGGGGTGATTTGTGACATCTTGGGGTAAGCTCACCGAAGCTGACATTTTCTGCCACACAACGATTAAAAGCATTGTGGTGCAGGAGGTTCGGGGTGTAAGCGTGTCAGGCATTGAATATCAAATCAAAAAATCAAAAATAGCACTTAAATAATTGGCTGGGTATTTATGTATTTAAATTAACTTAATATCACAGTATAAACTCTGAACCAGTTGTGTTAATAATTAGCTAAAGTTCGTATTACGAACACTAATATTAAAATTAATAATTTAAGAAATAGGGGAACAATTGTAAATATGAAAATAAATCAAATAACTTATTATGATTTTCAAAGAAAGTGGAACTTTGAGACAATAGATTTTTCTAATTTAACTCTTTTAGTAGGGATATCTGGTGTTGGAAAAACACAAATTTTAAAATCGATTGTTAATATACAAAGTATAGCCCAAGGAAAATCATTGAATGGAGTTAAATGGGATATTCATTTTACAACTGAAAATGGTTTAGAATATCATTGGAATGGAGAATTTGAGAGTAAAACAAATGGATCTTTAATTGTAGATGATAATGAGAATGAAAAATCAGAATTTAAAATTAATAATGAATCTCTATCCATAAACGGTAAAAATATTATTGAGAGAGATAATAATCAAATTATATTTAACAATCAAGTATTACCAAAGCTATCTCCTTTTCAAAGTGCGATAGCCATCTTAAGTGAAGAAGAAGATATTTCCCCAGTATATAAAGGTTTTAATAAAATAATTTATAATGATCAATCGAATAGTATTAATGAGATTCATATTATTAGATATGCACCTTTAGCAAAAAAATATTCATCTTCGTCTTTAGATTCTCTTAAGGAAAGTGACTTACCAACTCAAATTAAACTAGCGTTAGTTTCTAACTATTTTCCCGAAATATTCAATCAAATCAAAGAACATTTTGTAGATATATTTCTTCAGGTTGAAGATATAAAATTAGCTCCAAATGAATATGCAGAATTACCTATAGTATTAGCAGAGTATCCTTTCGTTCAACTAAAAGAAAAGGGGGTGAATAATTGGATTAGTCAAAACCGAATTTCTTCCGGGATGTTTAGGACATTAATGCATATTAGCGAACTTTATTTATCTGCTGAAGGAACAGTAATTCTGATTGATGAATTTGAAAATAGTCTAGGTGTTAATTGTATTGATGTTTTAACTGACTTACTTTTGATAAATAAAAAAATGCAGTTTATAATCACCAGTCATCATCCCTATATTATCAATAGAATTGGGATAGACAATTGGAAGATTGTGACGCGTCGAGGAGGCGTAGTTAAAGCCAAAGATTCTCAGTATTTTAATCTGGGAAAATCTAAGCATGAAGCCTTCATGCAATTGATCAATCTTGACGCTTATAAAGAGGGTGTTGAATAGAATGAATATCTACTTTCTTGTGGAAGGAAAAAGTACGGAGAGAAAAGTCTATCCGGCTTGGCTTGCTTATCTTTTACCAGAACTAAAACGAGTTGATGATTACTGTGAAGTTGTTAAAAACAACTATTATCTTTTCAGTGCGGACGGTTATCCTTCGATAATTCATCATCATCTTCCAAATGCTATCATAGATATACAAGAAAATGGTAATTATAACTATTTAGTAGTTTGTTTAGATGCCGATGAAGTTTCGTATGATTATAGAAAACAGGAAGTAATTGATTATTTAAAATTTCAAAATATTCATTTAGGAAACATACAGCTAATTGTAATTATCCAAAATCGCTGTTTTGAAACTTGGTTTTTAGGTAATAGAAAAATTTACTCAAGACAGCCACAAAGTACTCCCTTATTAGATTATATTCATTATTATGATATTTCTGCTAATTGCCCGGAATTAATGGGTAAATATTATAACTTTAATACTCATGCTCAATTTCATGAAAATTATTTAAAAGAGTTATTTAAAGCAAAAAAAATTATCTATTCTAAAAATAAACCAGGTGAGGTTGTAAAGCAGTATTATTTAGAACAATTATTATTAAGAATCCAAGATAAAAAGAATGATTTGCTTAGTTTCCAAGATTTTATAAACTTTTGTATTTTAATTAAATCTAAGTTGTTAATTTAGCTTTAGTACATTATTCCTCTGTCGCTTGTCTACTTCGATGTCGGTAAATGTGTAGTTTGGCGACATCGAGGCAAACCAGCTTGTTGCAAAGCATTCAGCCTCAGATTAACCCTATCTTGAGCGCTATCACTCAACCCTGCATCACACCAAAATCGATATGATACGGGTCATGAATTTAAGGATTAGTTTTTTCATCCGGTTTATACTGAGAACGGTGTTTTGCAATCAAGATTCTTATTTCGTTCCTAACTTCACGCCACAATGAAAAATTGGCATGGATTTGCTCCTGAAAGTCATCCCCAATAAGATAAACCTGACCTTCACTATCAAATGCAATTCTCAAGTCATCTGTTTTTACAAACGGCTTGAGTTCCTTTGTTAGGTTGACAAATGTGCTAAAAACTTGTGCGACATTAGCAGAGTTAGACATGATAATAGAAGAAAATAACAAGCCAAAAATTTTAATACAGCACACTGTTTAACCCACGATTTTTGACCAAGTGCAGTAGCTTAAGAGATGCTCCACTAGGCCGCTTTTGTCCTATTTCCCATTTTTGAACTGTTGAAGTACTTATATTCAAAATACGTGCAAAAACAGCTTGACTAACTTGAGATGATTCCCGTATTTCTTTAATTTGTAATGGTTCTAGAGGCTCAATAGGAGGTAGGCATAGGTGTTCAAATTCGCGCAATGTAGTTTGATTCATTAGCCCAGCTTTGTGTAGGTCTTCTGCTGTCTCATGAACTGCTTCAAGAATTGCTGATTTCTTCTGACGCATTACAAATCACCTCTATTAACGCATTACTATTTTTTGCTTGCTCAAGTTCATCATGTGTATAAGCAAGTAATTGCTTGGATAACATTTTAAGAGCTTCTTCTTCATCTTTGTCAATGTTACTGCGTTCGTTTTTTGAAAAGCCAAAAATAAAAAACCAACGATCTTCATTATTAGTAGCTACTAGTGTCCGAAATCCACCACTCTTACCCTTCCCTGGTTTTGCTATGCGTTTTTTAAACAGTCCACCTCCCAGGTCAGCATCATAAAGCCCTGCTGCCATTTCGTTTACAGCGTTACAGAGACTAAGATTGTTTAACCCTTCCTTTCGTGCCCAACGGTCAAAAGTACGGTTTTTGTAAATTTTCATTTTATAGTCTCTTGGGTTAAAGTATAGCACCTAGTCCTATATTTTAGGTGAGATATAGCGTAGGCACAGCTGAGGAATAATGGTTTTCTCAATCTCGCCAAAACTCGCCAATCACTGATAGGATTTTGGCGAGTTACGATATTTGGCGAGATTTATGAACAAGCAGGAAGCAGCAGATTATTTAGGTGTCAGCGTTCGCGCCCTTGAGCGTTACGTCCAGCAAGGGCGAATTAGTGTTAAGTACGAGAAAGGTAAAACTCGCCCAACTGCCAACTTTGACCCAACTGAACTAGAAGCTTTTAAAGCAGAACTAGATCAACCAACTATAAAACCTGCCTTTGAATCTCGCCAAATAGCGACAGAGCAACAGCCACAGACAGGTAAATTAGTGCATTCTTCTGGCGAGATTGCGGAGTTTGGCGAGATTGGGGTAATTGATAAGTTATCCTCAATCATTGAAGGGCTGCTGGGCAGAGGCGACAATCAGCCAGTAGTGCCGATCGCTGATAAGCTACTACTGACTATTGCAGAGGCACAAGCGCTAACTGGGTTGTCAAGGGAATTTCTGCGAGATGCAATTACGGCAGGTGAGTTAAAAGCCAAAGTGATTGGCAAGGGGTGGCGAGTTAAACGCAGTGACCTACAAGAGTACGTTGATAAGCTATTCTGATTCTCGCCAAACTGCGACAGGGTAAATCTCGCCAGTAGCACTTAGCATATTACGGTATTTGAAACAGTGGCGATATTTGACGCGATTGCATAGGAGTGCAGTCTTGAAAGCGATCGCCCGTCACCTCCGCCCGGCCGAGCCACTACAGCACCTTAAAGAGCTTCAGCTTGCGGCTACCGAGGGCTGGCTTCTCTCTTCATCTGAAGTCGAGGGGTTGATTGGGTATAAGCCGAGGGTCAAGAAGGGCGAACAGCAGTTTACTCGTGGCTCGTTCAGTTTTGTCAGGTCAGGTTCGATTGGGAACCAGTCAGCTTGGAAGGTAGTAAGAGTCAATTAAGTGAAGAGAAAGTTTATTCCTAGTTACTTCATTTAAAAATCGTCTAAGTACCAACTCAAATGTGTCAAGCCTAATTGAGATGCTCTTACCTTGGGTGTATACCTTTATACGTTCTTATTTTTTCTTCTTACTCCCATTTATATAGCAGATATATTTTTAAGTCTTTCTCAAGAATGATGTAGTAATTAATAGATATTTAGAAGATGACAAGAAAGACAGCACAAATATATAGCAATCCTATTTGAATTACAAACAAGAGTAGGCATGAATGAGGCTTTAAAACAAAAGATTGTGTTCGTAACTCATTTAGGACTGCTATGGCGCTTTTCCATTACTCTGAGTCAATAAAAATCGAAACCAGCTTTTTTACGCAGACAGTAGTAATTAAGTTTGGAGCTTTATTTTCTAACATCATGGCTAGAATTGCCAATTCTACCATTTCTCTTATGGTACGAGGTTAAAGTAAAGCTTTTCTAAAGAAGCTTCAAAACCTTAAACCCAATTCTAATAAGGAACATAGCTTATAAGTCTGTTGTATCGATTATTAGATTCCATAAAGGGAGCGATAAAGAAGAATTGCCTTTTTCGCTTAGTAGTATCACAAGTATTTAGCTAAATTTGCAAGGAGCCCTTTGTATGAATTTTTTTCCCAATCAATTATCAATTCGTCTGTCTCTATTATTAATCGCCGTAGTATCCATTTTACTTGACAATCCAGCCAGCGCGGGAAAATCCAGCCTTACTGTTCCTTCTCAAGAGGCTATCAACTCTGTACCTTCTATTAAATTTTCCCCGATTTTAGCTGAAAAACTAGAATCACTAATTCCCCAAGAAAAAAATTTGATAGCAAGTACAACTCAATTTTATCTAAGGCCAGATCCTCAGTTTATACAGGGCGAGTATATACAGGGCGGAAAGCGTAGACCATATCCAAGAAGACCATATCCAAGAAGACCATATCCAATACCATATCCAGGAAGACCATATCCAATACCATATCCAGGAAGACCATATCCAGGACCTAACTTTCCCCGTTAAGTCGTAAAAGGTCGAATTTAAAAAAAAAATGAGTGAAAGTAAAAATATGGAAACCAATATTAGGAAAGTTCAATTTGTTATTAAATCTTCTAAATTTTGTAACCTGCGATGTCGTTATTGCTATGAATTTTTAGAACTTGGTAACAAGGCAGCGATTACGCTAGAGCAATTAGAGCAAATGTACAAGCATATTGCTAGCTATTATCTAAAATTGGCTCATCCCGTAGAAATTGAGTTTGTTTGGCATGGCGGAGAACCTCTCTTACAACCACCAGACTATTACTGGCAAACCTTCGAACAGCAGCAACAAGTTTTTGCTGAACTTAGAGGCAATGTTACAAATACCGTACAAACCAATCTAACTATACTTAACAAAGAATCTATTCAATTATTAAAAAATGGCTTTGATAGTGTAGGTATTTCTATAGATTTATTTGGAGGTCTACGCGTTAATAAAGCTAATATTGATTCACAAAAAAAAGTATTAGCTAATATGAATCGTTTAGAAAAAGAAAATATTTCTTTTTCATGTATTACTGTTTTAACTAAATTGAATTTACCTTATGTTCAGGAAATTTATAAATTTTATGAAAGCAGAAATATTTCTTTTCGGATTTTACCCTTATTTAATGGTGCATTCGATGGACAACATACAGGATTTGAAATTGATGACAACGATGTATTAAAAGCTTTTTGTACTCTAGTTGACTTGTGGATGGAGAGCGATCAATTAGTTGTAGTTAGCCCAATTGTCGAGTATATTGCACAGATTCTTCATTACTATACTCCCAATTGTGAACCTTATTTTTATAATAAACTGGAATGGGAATCAATCTATTTAGTAAATGTCAATGGCGATGTTTACAGTTATGCAGATGCTTACAATCCTAATTTTTGTCACGGTAATTTATTTACCACATCTATGGAAGAGATAGTTTTAGGAATTGGTCATCAAAAAGCAATAGCAGCAGCAGAAAAACGTATTATATCTACTTGTACATCATGTCGATATTTTGGTAGTTGTACTGGCTACCCAGTTGCGGAATTAAGTATTTCCTACAACCAGATTGATAAACAAGGTAAAATTTATTGTGTTAGAGAAAAAGAAGTTTTACAGCACATCGAGATACGTTTAATACAAGCTGGAATTATCGATCCAATCAACGGTAGTCTTAAAAACATTGAACTTGGATCTTTGTCTAAATCTCTAGCTGCTATACCTGCACTAGCTTCTCCTGTATGAGCCAAATATAATTTTTTTTAAACTTGAACTAAACAACTGTTAGAGGAATTGAATGTTAATCAAGAAAACTTTAGAGTTCCAAAAGGGAATTCAACTTTTTTTTCAGACAAATATTGACTTTCAAAAACCTAGAATTTTCTTGAGTTCAGGCACGTCAAAAAAAATTGAACAAACATTGACTCAGATTAAATATTGCAAAGGTGCTTTCGTGCCTCAAGAATCATGGAGAGAACCAAATACTGAAGAAAAAAGTCTTTTGGGTATCAATAAACAATTAACAAATATTAGCAGGCAGGATTTACATCCATTTATAGGGTTAATTCGTATCCCTGATAAGGTTTTAGCACCACTAGAAGCAATACTGGAAAATGTTAGGAAGAGTCCTGTAATCGCACTGGAAGCATGGCAAGCTGTTGTTACACATCCAGAAGTTGAAAATGTTATTGCAGAAGTTAGCAACTATCTGACGCCCTATTGTCTATCCAGAGAAAGATTTAAAGTATTAGGTCTGCATATTAAGCCACCTGGATTGAAAACAGTGACAGTCAATTGCGCCAACAATCAATCCGAAAATATTTATATTGGTATGCACTTAGATAGTTGGGATAGATATCCTCTTAGACGTAGACATAAATCGAGAAATCGCGTATGTATTAATTTGGGTTGTGAAGATCGCTTCTTTTTGTTTATCAATTTAACTTTAATGGATATGTTCTACGCTTTAGGTTTGTTAGCTCCTAAGGACATTTATAAGCATTATCGGGGAACTGAGCTAGGGAACGAGTTTATGAAACAATATCCTTCATACCCGGTAGTTAAGCTTACAGTAAGACCAAACGAGGCATACATTGCCCCTACCGATAATTTAATTCATGATGCTTCTACAAGTGGTAAAAAGTATGCAGATATTACCTTAACTTTTCTTGGTGACTTTGGCATTCCACTGTATACAGAAGGCTGAATGCGAACATGATGAATGAATAGGGCGAGGAAATTTCTCTACTTACTTTATTGAGAGGAATAAACAGTTGATAAGAGCAGAGTATCCGATTGCGTTCTAATTCAATGGCTACGGTGATCGCTTGATGGCTTTACCAAAGTTAGTGTCGCCTTAACCAAGGTGATGGATTATTGATTATGCTGACAAGCCCAGCTAAAACCTGATTATAAGTTCCATAAATTTCTTGACCTGTTTCAACATTAAGATAACTACATTTGACTGCAAATTTAATCCAGGTTTGAGTTTCAGCAGCCTCAGCTTCACAGTCGTTAAGTTTGGTTACAAATGCGGCTTCATATCGACGTTTACGCCAAGCTTCAGTCAAGTTTGCACAAACAGAACGCGATGAGCGACGAATCTGGTCAGTCAACAAGTATCGGCATCAACATAAACCTTATTCATAAATAATTAAGTATTGCTATATGTTTACAAACTACTTTAGTTTGGAGCAATTACTCCAACCATTTTCTCAGCAAATATTTCTCAAGGAGTATTGGGAAGAGAAACCACTTTTTATTGCTCGAAGATTACCCAATTATTATTCTGCTTTATTTTCTCTAAAAGATATTGAATCAGTTGTATGTTTTACAAGTGCTAACGATTTTTATGGAGAAGATATAATATTAGCAAATTGTAAATCTGATCAACCATATCAATCTACTAACTTTAATGAAACAAACCTTAATCAACTTTACATTTTCTACTCTCAAGGAAACACGATTATTTTAAATGCTCTGCAAAGACGCTGGAAACCAATAGCAGAACTTTGTACAACCTTACAAAGCTTCTTCTCCTGCAAAGTGCAAGCCAATATGTATTTAACCCCTAAAAATGCTCAAGGACTCAAACCACATTTTGATACTCATGATGTATTTATTCTCCAAGTAGAAGGCTGTAAACACTGGCATATTTATGGCTCTCCAATAAGTTTACCACTACCTAATATTCAAATGCAGAAGGAATGGCAAGAAGATGAAATTGGGCAACCATTGCATAAAATTTATCTTCATGCTGGGGACTTTTTGTACATCCCACGTGGCTATATTCATAAGGCATTAACTTCCGAAAGTTCGTCTTTACATCTGACTATAGGCATTCATCCTTTTAGCTGGAGTAATCTTATTGCTCAAGTGCTAGAATCAGTTACTCAAAAAGATGTACGCTTTCGGAAATCGTTACCAATTGGCTTTGCTTACAACAAGAATGAACTATTTTTAGAAAAACAGCTTGCAGAAATGCTACAGCTATTTGTAAAGAAAGCTTATGCTTCTGATGGAATTGAAAAACTTGCAGAAACATTATTTCAACAATATCCCCCTATCTCACATGGTCATTTTACTCAACTTGATAGTATTAGCGAAATTACTTTAGATACTGTGTTGCGTAAAAGACAAGATATAGTTTGTAAAATTGTTAATCATTTTGATCGGGTTAGTATCCTTTTTCCAGGAAACCAAGTGCATGGACCTAAATACATAGAATCAACACTAAGGTTTATTGCCAATTCTCAAGAATCATTTTCTGTTAAATCAATTCCTAGCAATTTAAATGATGATTCTAAATTATTGTTAGTACGTAGTTTAGTCGAAGAAGGACTATTAACAATTGTATTTAAAGCAGAAGATAAAAGCAAACCTGTATTAAAGCAAGAAATAGATAATAGATAACATTACATGGATAATCCTCTATTTCTACTTCTTGACTGCTGAAGTACATGTTCTATATATTCAAGCAATACCTGCTGGGCTTTTTGCCAAGTCTCAATATCTGACAGCCTAAGTTCACCTAATACATATTTTCTAACTTTACATAATTAATAGTTCTATCTTTGTTCTAACAACGCTCACCACTAGAAGCGATCGCACCGTATTATCGCTCCTAACTATATAACGAATAATTACAAAAATCCGCAGATGTAGCAAGTATATATTGTATAAATTTGGTTTTGAAGAGATCAACGTCAAATATAGATTGAAATCAATGAATTTAAAAATTTATGATGCGTTTATTGATGATAATTAGTGAAAGTAAGAAATAAAAGTAAGAAAATTGACCTTCCGGGTCAAAAACAGTAGGTTGATGGCTCAAGACGAGCCTCCCATTCTGGCTCAAGGGTAGCTTTTACTACCACTGACCGCATCTTAGTTCTAAAGGCTGGTCGTTTAATTGAACATGGGACTCACCAAGAACTTTTACGCGAAGGCGAGTATGCCACGCTTTGGAACATGCAGGCAAAAAATTACAGCTTTTAAACTGGTAAAGTTGTCCTTTTTCTTAAACTGTTGTAAAACTTTGCAACTATAAAAGGATTTGAAGTGTTGGTTACAGAGCAGCAAGGTAAAAGTAAAAATAAATTCAAAACTGGAACTCGATGGTTAGCCTGGTCGGGTATTTTAACTTTGCTCAGCTTTAGTGGTTGGTTATTTTACATATCAAATTCCAATAAATATACTGATGCACCTGTAATGCCTATTATTACTGTTGATAGAGGCAATGTTGAAATCACAATTAATGAAAGTGGCATTGTAGAGATGGGGAATCAACAAAGCCTAAAATCTCCAGGAGAAGTTGCAGTAGAGCGTGTACTGGTAAAAGTTAGCGATCGCGTTACCTCTGGTCAGCAGTTGCTAATTCTTCGCAATCCACAGGAACAAACTAGCCTTACTGAGCAGGATTTGCTAATTCATCAACAAGAACTTACCCTAGTACGCAATCAGCAGAAAGTTGGCGAAGCAAAAGAAAAGCTAACTACTGCTTACAACCAAGCTCAAGAGCGGAATAAACAACAACAATTGGAGATTCAAAAACAGAGACTTAGCCTAGTACGTAGCCGCCAAAAAATTATTGAAGCAAAAGAAAGGCTTGCTGCCAACCAAGAGAAAGTTCAAAATTATAAATTTTTAGCAGCAGAAGGTGTTATCTCTCGCAATACTCTCCAACAAGAGCAAACAGCACTTAATGAGGCTCAGGCTAATTTGAGGGATGCAGAGTTACAAACCAGCACTCAAATGACTGAACTTCAGCGTCTAACTCTAGAGCAACAACGCTCTTTGGAACAGCAAAATAACATTTTAACAGCTAGGTCACAATTGCGAGAAGCTCAGTCAGAAGTCAATACCTCAAATCAACAACTCCAACGCTTGCAAGTAGAGCGACAAAGGCTCAAAAAGCAACAGCAATATAATATAGTGAATGCACCTATCACAGGAAAAATTCTTGACATTCAAGTCAAAGATGGGGATGGCATCAAGTTTGGTGATGTTTTACTTACACTAGGCGATACCACAAAAGAAGAGGTAAAACTTCAACTGGGGACACTTGAAGCTGCTAAAGTTCGAGTTAACCAACTGGCTCGCATCAAAGTTATTGGTCCAAATGCAAAAACATTCCTTGGAAAAGTGCGGAGTGTCTATCCTCAAGCGATTACTGCTTCTGAGGTATCAACACCTAGTCAATCACCTCAAGCTAGAGTACCTGTAACTGTGCAGCTAAATAAACCAACCCACACCTTAATTCCCGGTAGCCAAGTCAGTGTGGAACTCGTTGTACAGCAACGTCAGAATGTAGTGACTTTAAAGTTAGAAGCAATTCAACGTTCTGAAGCCCAACCCTATGTTTGGATACAGGACACTCAAGGCAAAGCTTACAAACAGACTGTGACATTAGGAGTAGAGGGGGCAACTACTGTTGAGGTCAAATCTGGCTTAAAAGCAGGTGACAAAGTTATACTGCCTCCACCGGAAATTGAACTGAAACCAGGAATGCCAGTAATAGAAGGTTCATCAAATGACCAGTCTACCAGTCCTGCTGCTTCACTCAACCCCAAGTAGCTTACTTTTCCTTTTCTAGCGTCTGTTGCCTTTGTACTCCTAACTCCATTTTTCTCCTGCTACCCAATATGAGCCTTTCTCTCCAAGACCTTGTTACTCTTACTACTAAATCATTACTCAGTAATCGATTGCGTTCTGCTTTAACTACTCTTGGCGTGTTTATGGGTGTAGCAGCAGTGAATGCAACTCTTCAGGTAAGTAGTATTAGTCGTGCTGTAATTACTAAACAGTTGGCAAAGCGAGAAGCACCGCAAGCCTCTGTTTATATCTTAGAAGCAAAAGGTAGGCAACCAAAGTTGGAGGATATGGAATTCCTACGAAAACGGATAAAAAATATTCAGGTAATTAGTGCTTACAATTTTGTAAATTCTGATCAAGCCGTCTTTCAGGGTCGGACAAGCAAGGCTTTGATACTAGCTGTTTCTCAAAATTACTTGCTCACTTCTGGTAGAAAAGTGTTGAAGGGTCGTTTTTTTAATACTGCTGATTTTGTTAACTATCGACCAGTAGCAGTGATTGATAAATTTTTGGAAGATAAAATTTTATCTGGTAAAGATCCTATTGGTCAACTCCTATTTACTTCCGGGAAATTATTTCTGATTGTCGGAGTTATTGAAACTAAATTGGACATTGGAGAACAACCCCAAGGTAGTTTACTGATGCCTATTTCAACTTACAGTGCTATAACAGGTAGTCAAAGCATTGATGCAATTTCAATGCGTCCCTATAAGCTCAAAAATCTGAAGAAGCTGGAAGGGCAAGCAACGCAGTTATTAAAACAACGGCTTATAGGCTCAGATATTTATGTATCAAATAATGTAGAGGATATTATTCAACAGCAAGAAACTTTAGAACTCGCTACGCGAGGACTGATTGCTGTAGGAATGATTTCGCTACTTATTGCTGGTGTTGGTATTGCCAATATCACGATAGCTGCTGTGATTGAGCGTACTGCGGAGATCGGTTTGAGACGAGCTATTGGTGCAACTAAGCTGGATATCTTACAGCAGTTCATTTTGGAAGCAGTAATTTTAAGCTTAGTGGGAGGAATAGCTGCAATCATCTCGGTGCATGGATTGACCCTAGTAATTGCTGGCACATTTAGCTTGCCATATCGATTTGAGAGCCAAACAGCCATGTTGTCTTTGGGTTCAGCTTTGCTGGTAGGCGTGGGTGCTTGTTTTTTCCCTGCTATACGTGCTAGCCAACTCGATCCGGTTAAAGCTTTGCGTGAATCATGATTCTCGCACCAGATAGCGGCTATCAAATTGTCATTTCTTTAGGTAAAGTTCCGACTCTTTAACAAAATTCGGTACTTTTTGGGAAGTCAATAAACTAAACAGTCTAGTTTGCCCCTGGTCGCAGCGACCTTCACACTAACCCAATTTGTGAAAAATCTGGGTTCAGGTTTAAAACTCAACCCCTCCAATTTTCGCAATAAATTTTATTGTTTACATCGGTACCACAAATTCGAGTCTGAGTTCTACATCTACAAGGACGAGTACCAAAAATTCCTGCACTACATCTATCACAATGGAAACGTTCCTGAACTTGAAAGTTTCCAACACCCCCAGCTAAAAATTGTTGTTCCTTTGTAGACAGTTCAGTCAGTAGTTCAGACTGGATTAATTGAGTCAACATAATCACCTACCTACTCAAAAGTCTCGTTTACTCGCCTTTAAGCAGTTCTAAAGCAACGTTACAATTTCTCTTCTCACTCTTCTGTTCTTGCATTTCCTCTAGTTGAAATACAGTAAAATGATTATTAGCTAATCATTTTACTGTAAACATCATTTGTTTCAAATCCATGAATCAAAAGGTGTAAGATAAGTTCTACCTTTTGATTTTCACAAGAAATAATTTCTTACAAAGAATAGTTATTTAGGATACAAACACAGAGGAAATAGTGAAATACCGCTTTTATAGAGGGTTAACTCTCAAGAAACACATTGCGTCAGGTCAGAAATAGAGGTAAGTTCTAAACCAAAAGCCTGAGCTTTCTTCTTAAGGTTATTAACTACCCGCTCTCGATACCGTTACTCATAAGCATCAATGTGATGGTCAATAAATTGATCGTCAGAATTCCAAAGGCGATAAAAAATACGTGCTAATTTATGGGCAGATGCGAAGTAGATTTTCACTCAAACGCATACCTCTTATGGCATAAATAGCAATGATGTTTCTAACCCTCTTTCAAGAATATTTTCTGACCTCAAGTTATGGCTAGAAAGGAAGCTAGCTTTAAACATTACTATAAATTTCCCCTTTGCGTCCTTGCGCTCCTACCCTCCATCTGACTTTATAGGGATAATCCTCTATCTCTAGTTCTTGATTGCTGGAGTTCATGTTCTATATATTCAAGCAATATCTCATTTGCTTTTTCCCAAATCTCAATATCTGACTGCTTAACTTCACCTATGTTCACTACGGAATACTCAATCTCACCTTGAGAGTTACGGTTGACTTTGACACGAAAAACCTCACCTCGTTCATCATGAGTAAAAACTAATTCTCTACCTTGTTTTGACACAGTAGAGTGTTTAAATTTTAGGCTATTTCTAGCAGTACCTTTGAGTAAGTGATTGATTAGCTCAACACATACAGGAACAGCTATAGATAGTAACTCTTGCCTTAATTGCTGTTGTTCTGCCCGTTGTGCTTCAGTTGATGGTTGCCTTTGTGGTACTTGAGATTTAGCAATTAATACTAATGCCCTTGCTTCTTCTTCATTCCAATCAGCAGGGCTAGCTTGGAGTATTTCTTCAACTTCTGGGTTGGTTTTTCCATCTTGTAGCCCCTTAAAAGCCACTTTTTTATCTCGGTCTGTGACTAATTCATTCTCTAGCTCAAGGCTGTAATACCTGTATAGTTCTAATGATTGAGCCTGTGTTAGTAAGGGTTTAACTTCAGCTATAGTTTCGGGTTTTTGGGGTATTTTTTGAAAATTACCTGTATTTATATTAGATGAATTTTGTTCTACTATTTGTGGATTCACTGGCGGAATTATGGCTGATTCTATAAACTGAGTTAGCCGTTTAATTTCTGCATCATCTTGTTGGGCTTCATAACTTATGCCCAATTCGCTCTGAAGTTTGCTAAATGAGCATTTGTATTTGTTGAGATTACCTCCCTGTTTCCAGAGTAACCGAGGTGAAGCATCTTCATTAACTGAACTTATATCAATGCCAAACTTAATTCCTCTGACTCCCCCATTGCTGTAATAACTAACGATAGCTTTAACCTGATGTTCTGACCATAATCGCTCGATAAACTCTGGCATTGTAGGTTTATCTACTGCCAATTGCTCAATCGCCTGCCTCATTATTTCTTCGCCTGGAAGCCCATCTCGTTCAACTCGTTCTCGTTGATTACGAGTCATGGCTTTACGTTTACTCTCCCAACTACTCTGTACTGGCGTGAGGTTAAATTCTCGTTCTAACAGTCGCGCTGAGTGTTCCGAATGGACGTAATTATTCCAAGTGCGTATGGATTTACCATCTAGGTTATTTACCCTGGATGCCACGATATGAGTGTGGTCGTGTTCTTTGTCTGAGTGCCGCGCTATAAAGAAGTCATAAGCGGGTAATTCTGATTCTATAAATTCATCAACTAGCTGGTTCAGTTTGGTGTCAACTATCCTTTTATCTGGCTGTTTGACTTGGGATTCATCACCTTGAAGCCGCGACAACACAATGACCGATGCCAAGTGACGTTGAGACAGATTAGCTAATTCATCATCAGTTAGACTCCCATCAGCTTTAGGAATACTCAGCATTAAGTGATAGCACGGGTCTTTAAGCTGGGGGTTAAGGTGGGCTGATAGGGTAAACTGCTCAACCAGTTCATTGGTACTTTTACCGTACATATTCCCGCCAATAATTTTGGCTTTCTCTTTATCAAGTACATATTTAGTAGTGCCACGAAATGATTTGTTAGCCTTGACTTTGGTAATCATTGCCCTGCCCTTCTACTGATACTTGAATGAGTGATTGGCGAGTCTGCTCTAAAAGTGCTGTCAGTTCTTCAAGAGTTTTCAGATATGATTTCACCTCGTTAGTCAACGGTTGGCTACCAATTTTCACAGCTTCGTTAATAGCTCTGGTCTGCTGATTCAGGTTGTTACCAATCTTCTTTAACTCGTAGATAGCCTGTCGGTTCACTTCGGGAATGACTAATTTAGGATGTGGTAGAGGGTAATCAAATAATCTCGCTCTTATATAGTCACTTTGCACCACTCCACTACACCGTTGCTCTAACCTAGCTTTCTCGGCATAGCTAGCCCTAAACGTGATGGTTAATTCTCGCTTTTCATCTGGTGCTACTGACCGATTGGTTAATGTGTCAGCTAGTTGATTACTGAGATTGGTACGCGGGTCTGGCTGCATAAATAGTTAAGCGTTTATTTATCTGCTTCTTCATTTTTAACCGGGTTATTCGCTGTAGCTGCGCTGGCACGCAGTGCCGCGCAGGTAGGCGAATAACCCGGAACCTTTTTTCACTTATTAACCCCTTGATAAGAACGGGTTTTCGGGGGTTTGGGGGATACCCCCAACAAGCAACCACGACGCTTTACCCGGAGGGTAAAGTAGCACGTAGTGCGTTACGGCGTATTGCTTGCCTATGCCCGACGGGCTAGGGTAAACCAGAACCAGGGGGCACAACCGGAGACTGGGGGAGTATGAGACTTTGGCGATCCACGAGTGGCTGTTTGGAATTACCTCGGTGTAACCGAGGGCATGGTCTATTGGGCAATGCTGGCCATACTAGTGATACGAAGGATATTGATTCATGTGTAACTGCTTTTTTAGACTAGTCTACCTCACGAGGATACAAACCTTTTTCTGTTGATATTCGTCACATCACGACAAGAAACTTAAACTTTTTTTGACCACGAATTTTTTACAATGGAATAATTTATTACTAGTGCTGAATATGTCGCGCAAACCGAAAGCTGTCCCTTTATCAAAAATCGAAGATATTCAAACCAGTCTTAAACAGAAAGCCGCGACACCTAAAACTATCAGCCTGTCAGATTTAGTTCTTAGTTTGGCTAAACCTATTCAAGATATGTTAGACGCTGGCTACTCTTATGACGATGTTTCTGATGTGTTTAAGGGTCATGGGGTAGAACTAGCGGCCAGTGGTCTGAAGAGTTTTCATAAAAAAGCAACAACAACAAATGAGAATAGTTCGAGTAATTCATCATCAGATAAAGCGGTTGATGAATCAGTTAATTCTGACTCCGAGCCAGAATTAACTGATTCATCAACCTCAAATAATGACTCGGTTTTACCAGTAGAACCGGATAGTTCACTGATTGAGAGTAGTGAACCATCCGGCTCATCATCAACTAAAACTAGTAAACGAAATAAAACAACACCTAAGACTTCTGCCCAATTTAATATCACTGATAGGAGTGAATTATGAAACGTATCGTGATGATACTGGGGGGCAAGGGCGGTACAGGTAAGACTGCCTTTACTCGCTTACTGCTGGATGTAATGCACAATAAAGGAATTAATTATCTAGCTTATGACGCAGATACAGAGAATCCAGAACTGTACGAGTACTATCAAAATTTTGGCTCAGGGGTAAGACTCTTGAACTTCCTGGAAGTGGCAGAGGCGAAACGCTTCTTTACGGAAATCAAAGCCGAATCACCCGACTCAATAATAGTAGATATGCCGGGGGCATCAAGCAATAAAACTAGGGAAATTATCAGTAAGTTTGGGCTATTTAAGATTGCAGGTGATCTGGGTTATAGAGTAACGCTGGTGACTGTACTTAACCTTGGGTATTCAGTCATCACTAGCTTAAAAACTATGGCTGACTTCTGCGGCGCTCAAGCAGATTATGTGATAGTGAAAAATCTCTGCTGGGATAAAGGTTCAGGTTTTCAGCGTTGGGAGAATAGCAAAACATCGGCAGCGATATCTGAATTGAAAGGCATAGAAATAGAAATGCCAGAGCTAGACTACTCGACCTTTGACACGTTGACAGAAAAAGGTCTGCCTTACTCGGCTGCGACTGAAGAGAATGGTTTTCCTTTTGGAGATTACCTACTGGTCAGTGGGTTTTTAGATCAGGCCAAACCAGAGCTAGAAAAAGCTGGAGCTTATCTAGGGTTACAACAACAAGAAGTTCTGGTTGCTGCTGAGTCGAACACCTCAACTTCAAAACAGCCAAAAGTTACTGCGTCTACTTCTCGTCGGGGTCAAAAGAAAACTAATGAGCAACAACAATAATGGCAACGGCAATCACAGCAATCCTCATTCTGAAACTGCCAATTCCGTAGAGAGCAGTGAACAGGGGGAAGTCAAGATAGCACTAGGCAGATTATATAGAGAGTTTGAAAATTTTAAGCAGTCACAAAAAACTGAACGTGAAAGAGATAGGGCGGAGTTACAAGCATGGGCGCAAACGAATTTAATTCAGAATCAACTCCTCAGCAAAGCGATGGTAACTATCGAGATGCTGACGGGCGAACTGAAGAATCAGAATCTCTCCTCGAACGAGTACGAGAAGAGCAACGAGAATTTGAGACAAGAATTAACTCCCTTACTGACGCAGTTAAAGAATACGCCCAAGTCATCAGCGACATTAGAGAGCTTAGAGTTCAAAGGGCTAAAGAGCGAGATAACAGAATTAAAGCAGAACTGGAATCAACTGTTGAATCACACGCAGAAGTTGACTATGGTTATTCAGGAGTTGAAGAACAGCCCTCCCCCCAAACCCATCACCATAGAGAAAGAGGTTTATCGCGCTGAACCCATAGGTAAAT
>NZ_JBDNJQ010000472.1:0-273 GCF_051172895.1 Nostoc sp. CALU 1950
AAGTAATGCACGAGCGGAACGCTCACAACTTCCCTCTAGATTTGGCTGCTGGTGACTTTGCTCCTGTAGCTCTTACCGCTCCTGCTATCAACGGTTAATCATAAGCTTAAGGCGCTATCCATAGCGTCTCTACAATTTAAAAAAGCGTCCTCTGGTGACAGGGGGCGCTTTTTTATTTGAATCTACATAACCTAAATTAAGGTTCTTGTCAGCTCATAGTACAAAATTGTGGGTTTTCGAGACGCGATAAATCGCCGTCTCTACAAGTGTTTT
>NZ_JBDNJQ010000134.1:0-24154 GCF_051172895.1 Nostoc sp. CALU 1950
GTCGCAACAGAAGAATGTTGTTCTCCCTGCAACTGTTCTCTCTGTCCTGAAGCTTCCACTAACAACTCTTCGGCTTGATCATAGCGTCCTTGATAATAGTAGAGTTCTGCTAGGATTTTCAGGGTAGTCGCAACAGAAGAATGTTGTTCTCCCTGCAACTGTTCTCTCTGTCCTGAAGCTTGCAGATACAGCACTTTGCGATTCAGCTTGCTCATAGCGTCCTTGATAATAGTAGAGTTCTGCTAGCTCCTTCATGGTGGCAACAGAGAGATGTTCTTCTCCCAAGCGGGTTTGCACCGTTTATCAACGTTGCTCACGACTAAACTGCTGCTATCAGCGCTCAACCCCAACTTACGTAGGATTACAGAGATGTGCTTGATATTAAGTCTTCCCAAGGTTTGAGATGTATAATATGAGCCTGTAAAGTTTGAATTAGTTACAAATATTATTTAAAAACTTATAATAGCTTCCCTTTCTTTGCAACCCATACACAGCCTTAAAAGTTGGGCGAACTTTACCTGCTAATCCAGAACTGCTAAGAGAACTTTTAGAACTTAGCTATTGCCTACATAGCTATACTTTGTGCAGATATAAATAATTGAGTCGCAAAACTGGGAGGCACAGAATAGCCGATAATTGACCCAGCCGTAGCAGTCTCGTTGGGAAACTCATACCAACACGGAAACCCTTGCAAGATTGCAGCCCCTTCAATAGACAAAGACTTGACTGTACCATCCGGCAACCAGATATCAGCGAACTTACTACGGTTGCAGCCCTTGTGATCTGTGAAATGCGATCGCAGAATGGTGTTGCAAGGTAAATGCCCAGGCTTATATTTGGACTGTGTACGCCCCCCAACTCTTTCTATTAGCAATGGTGTTGGCGCATTCCCGGCTAAAAATTTCTCCAAAGCTTGTTGCTGTCTAGGTAGCAGCTGTGAATCAGACATCGTGGGGATGAGATGGGCGATCGCCTTGTACCAACCGCAAGGTGTAGTTCCCAAAGGTAAGGCAATGCTCAAACCCCTACTGGCAATCAGAACTAACCGCCGCCGCGCCTGGGGTAGCCCAAAGTCAGCCATGTTGACCACGCTGTAATCGACCGAGTAACCCTCTTGTTCCAAAGCATTCAGGATGATGGCAAAACTCTGACTGTTCTGATAGCGCGGCACATTTTCGAGAGTAAACACCCGTGGCTGCAACTGTCGGATAGCTTCTGCGACTGCGATCGCAGCCGTCAGATCATCAGCCGTTTCAATACCCTTACCCGCTTTTGCAGTGTGAGCTTGACTGAAGTTGGCGCACACTGGGGAGGCATGGAGGTAATCGGGGCGGCGGGGAAAACCTATGAATCCTAACCGTGCTACTTCTTGAACTGTTAGTTGGATTATTCTACAGCCATACTCGCTAAAGTTGCGGTGATGATTGAGAGCGATCGCCCGACTCAATTCTGGTTTTGTGGGGTCGAACTCGACTGCGATAGCTGGACGAATCCCGGCTTGCACCATCCCCGTTTCAATCCCGCCGCCACCAGCAAAAAGTACTACAGCGATCGGTGCATCATTTGGAAGAACTGGTTTTATTTTTGTGTTATCAAAATTTTTGCAGACATCTAATTTTGGTGATGTCTTTTTGGATTTCGCTCTTTTGATAAAAGCGATAATATCTTCCTTAGTTGCCCCCTGTTGTTGCAGTGTCCGAATCATTGGGACAGCGCCAGGGGGAATTGAGCCGATACTTTTGCCTTTCCATGCCCCGTTTATCTTCTCTTTCCAATTGAATGCCCATCGCCAATGAAAGGGATTATTCGGGTCACGTTCACCAATGACACGGGGATAAAAAACCTTTAACCCATTAAGTAGCTTTTTAGTTTCGAGGTACTGATAAAGACAACCGACTGATTCCCTCTGTGAGGCTTTGACCCCTTTCTCTAAGAATTTTTCGGGTGTTTCAGATAACTTAATTATTACTGATTTTGGCTTTGGAAGTAGCGTATGACTTCGGGCTGATTTAGTCATGCGGCCACCTCCATGACCAAATCATCGGGTACTTCAAAAATTCCCAACCGCCCAATGTAAGGAATTGGTGTGATTTCTCGCGGATTTTCCAACTGCCAATGGTATTGCCCAGGCATTCCCCAGCCAGATGCAACTTGTGAAAACTTGCAATCAACTATTGTGACAATACCGATGACTTGTCCACGACGTAGAGAGATTAACTCTGGGATTACTACCCCCATCCCTTGGCAAAATTCTCTCGCTAACTGGTACTCTTTTTTGGTACAGGTTTTTGCAGCGTGAATCAGAATGTCGCCGCGATAATTGATAGGCCAGCCACGGTTTTCAATATCCTTTAGAGCATAAATTATCGCCCATGCCCAGGGCTGACGAACGGATATCGCTTTCATGTACCACCTTCTAAAAATTCAGCAATTGAATGTATGCGTCTAATGCCGCGATCGCTGGATGTGGATGTGACTGTGAACGCAGCCCGTTGCAGATTGTGGCAATAGTTCCAAGCTCTATGAAAGTGAAATGAATATTGGACTGACGGTTAGAACAGCGATGTAAAACTGTTAGAAGAACAAAATTCAACTGTCTGAGAATTACATCTTCAGCTACATGAAGTCGCCAAGTAAGGTTTTTGGAAGTAACAGAACGCCAGGGGTTATCGAAAGAACATTTTTCAACTTGGGGCAGCACTTTTACCTTAAACCTGTAATCCCTGTCAGTGGTAGAGCATTCATCAGGGGCAAGAGCCGCCCACTGTTGTAAAAGCTGTTGGTAAGTTTTAATCATTCTCAGTTCCCGCATAAAAGACAATGTTTATCCTCCAGTAGCTCCTTAAAAACTACGACCACGAGATAAATTCTTGAATCTGGTAAACTGATGGTCAAATAAAAGCTTGACTGTACCAGTGGGGCCATTGCGTTGCTTGCGAACGACTAACTCAGCAATGCCACGATCTGGAGTATCGGGGTTGTACATTTCTTCGCGGTAAAGCATGATCACAACATCACTGTCTTGCTCAACAGCACCACTGTCTTTTAAATCACTTAGTACAGGGCGTTTATCGTTACGGTGTTCAACTTCGCGGTTGAGTTGGGACAAAGCCAGTACAGGCACATCCAAATCTTTGGCTAATCTTTTTAATCCTCGGCTGATTTCACCGACTCGTTGAGCCATGTTCACCCGTGAATCAGTATCAAGCGCCATAAGCTGTAAGTAGTCAATGATCACAAGCCCAACACCACCGTAATGGGATGAAATTCGGCGGACTTGGCTACGGATTTCATTAAGAGAGGGGCAAGATTCGTCGTTGATAAAAATCTGTTGTTCGCTTAACTGCGCGATCGCCACGCTCAAAGGTTGCCACTGACTGTCAGAGACATTCCCAGTTTCTAAGAAGTTATTTTCAATGCCAGATTCGCTGCTCAAGAATCGCTGTACGTACTCATCAGTAGACATTTCCAAGCTGAAAACGCAGATCGGCATCTTCCCAGTTTTGGCAACATTGAGAGCGAGATTACCAGCCAAAGCGGATTTACCAACAGAAGGACGAGCAGCCAATACATACAACCGTCCTTTGCGAAAACCACCGCCGAGTATACTGTCCAGGTCATAAAATCCACTAGCCAGTGCTGGTGAACCTGTACCAGCATGACGTGCTTCAATTTCGGTAAAAGTGTCGGCTAGGGCATGAGAAATATGAACCAAGTCAGAGGCAGAATGCTCAGACTTAATGCAGTAGACTTTTTGTTCGGCTTCGTCGAGAATTACAGGTAAATCAGTTTCGGTGGCATAGCCGAGTTGAACAATCTCAGTGCCAGCAAGGATTAACTGCCGCCTTTGGTATTTTTCCATTACTAAGTCAGCTAAAACATCGATGTTCACAGCTGACACAGTACGGTCAACCAGACTAGCCAGTTTATTGCGTCCACCGATACGGAACAATAAACCATTATCAGACAACCAGTTGGTGATACAAAGCAAATCCGTTGGCAATCCCTGGCTGTACAGTCGTAAGGCTGCTTGATAAATGTCTTTGTGGGCATTGATGTAAAAAGCATCTGCCACTAAGCGATCGCTGATTCGGCTCATGGCACTTGGATCGAGCATAATGCCACCGAGTATTACTTCTTCAGCCTCAATGCTTTGTGGAGGTAAGCGGTCTTGTTGCGATGTGAAGTTTGTTTTGTCTTGTGTCATAAATCCTCATAAGAATTCGCAATTCGCAATTAAAATGCGAATTAAATGCTGGAAGTATCTGTAGCCGAGATAAAGCAGAGGGGAAGAGGGTTTTAGGTTGATTAAATCTTCTTGACATCGTTTGATTTTTTCTGTTGGTTTACTTAATGGCAAACTGTGTGTTTCGTATTAAGCTTGTCCTGAGCGTAGTCATTCGCCATAGCGTCTCCGAAGGAGAAGGGTTAGTTGAAAAACTGCGAATTGCGAATTGCGAATTGCGAATTGTCCTCATGCAGCTTGCGGATGTAAATACACATACATTTGGGGATGTGTAAGTTTTAACCAATCCAACCATTTGAGCGTTGCACCTGGGTGTTGTTGGTCATAGCGAGTGCTGAAAGAAGCGATCGCTTTGTCTTTACCAACTTCATCCATGCGATCTAGAAGTTCGCTGAATGTGGCTTTATGCCAATCAAGAGAACGATTTGAGTAGTAACCGATGGGTTGGTCGTTGGCTTTTGATTGTTCAGTTTGCGGTGTAGATGATTCAAGAACTCTTGACCAATAAACCAGCAGTTCTTCTAAACCAGCTTTACTCACCTCCAAATTGCTGATTGATTTGATCACAGTGGGGACTTTTTGCTGCCAATTAACCTTGTCCCACTCGGCTCTCTCCTTGGCGATTAACTCCACCAAACGGCGATCGCAAGTTTGGTAAATGTTGTCTCTGCAAGAAGTACGCCAGGGGAAACGCCAAGAACGGAGCTTGATTTCATTTCTGTAAACTGCGGGTAAAGGCTCAGATGCCAAGATGCCGGGGTCAAGCAAGATGTGATTGAGCAAATCATCAATCGACTGAAATTTTGGTTTGCTTGGTTTCTTGTTTGCTTGTTCGTTTTTTTTATCGAACAACCCCGCCGCAATAGTTGGTCTACATGAGGTGTTATCGGTTTGTTGCAAAGACCCGGAATTTTTTAACAACGAAGTGGGTTGTTGTGGGGTTGGTTTTTCTGGGGTTGGTTCTTCTAAGCTTGGTTTTTTTGAAGTTGGTTCTTCAAGTTCAACTTCTTTCGTTGTTAAATCAAGTTCTTCTTTTTCACACACACTTTCTTGGGTGGGGGGCGCGGGTGGCGAAGCCAGGGGCGCATTGTGTGTAATCTCTGAAGTAATCTTTGAAGTAATCTCTGTATCTATTAGATCATCTTGACAAAATGTTAATTTTAAATTTGACATTTTGTTAAGTTCTAACTCACCATTTTGTAAACTTGGACTTTGACATTTTGTTAAATTACCATTTTGGTCAGAACGGGCAAATGTTGTCTTAATCCGCTCAGGAGCATTAGGAGGAGCTTGTACAACAGCTTGTAGTTCATTCAAGAAGTTTTCCCAGTCAATGCGGATGTGTTTTATGGGGCTATTCCCAAATTTATAAGTTGCAGTTTTAATCAGATTTTTGGACTGCAAAAGCTTAGTAGCTAAATCAAACTGTCTGGGTGTAATTCTGCACTCCTTCCACCAATCATCACGCTTTTTAGCCAGCCACTTGTACCCATCACGTTCAATTTTGAGTCGGGATTGCCCTTCATGATCCGGTAAATGCCAGTAGATGATCTGACTAAGTAAAATTCCAGCGATTAAGTCACCACCAGCCACGTCTACATAACAACGTTTGACTTCTATCGTGTCCCTAGAACGCGATTCCCAGGCTAGAAAACTGTTTTGATTAGAGAGCCAATTCATCTTTCTAGACCTCCAAAAATCATGTTTTCTGCTAAAATCATGGTTATAATCTCCATTCCTCAAAAATTGTGAGTTTATTCTTCCCCCGCACTGCGCTACAGGCGGGGGTTTTGCTTTATTCACGCATCAAACGGAAATTGTCTAACTTGCAGATGAAGAGGAAACTCTTCAATTTTTCCCCCTTTCTTGTCGCGGGTTTTGAATCGCTGTCCCCGAAATATTGCATTCGCCCCCAACTGCTTCACAAACACAGGTGTTTTAGCCGCGTGACATTGTTGGACAATCGATTCGAGCCATTCGATGTGGCATGGTCTGGAATTTGGGCCAGATTCACCACCAACAATTACTAACTGAACATCATTCAAGTAGTGAGTGATATCGCCCAAATCTTCTAACAATGGTTCAACTGACCAGAACCGAATTAAAGCCGGAATTTGAGCAAGAAATTGACTACGTTCTTCTAAAGTGCGGCGATTCTCAATCGAAGTTCCTGGCCAAATATTTAAAGGTAGCTTGTCTAGTCCATGATAGGAGAGCCATTCATCCATAGATGACAGCATGATTTCTGGGCGTTTGGTGAGAATCTGAAATACTTGATTGGGAGCAGCGAACATTCCATCTAGCATTTCATGTTGCCACAAACGCGGAACCCATTCACCAAAAACATCAGTCATTGAAGAAACGAAATGCTTCTTAGGTTTCCTTTGGAATCCCCATTTCCGAATAGCTTCTGTATCTAACACTAGTTCTGGTGGTTGCCCAGAGTAGGGTTGCTTATTCCCACCAAAGAAAGAATTTTGATTCAGCTTTTCGCTATAGCAATTTTTACATCCCTCTGAGATTTTTTGACACCACCAACCGCCTCCCTTGGCACGGATGATATTATCTGTTAAGTCTGTCCATTCTATGTTTGTTGGCATAAATACCTCTGAAATTTGAAATTAGACAATACATTTTAAAATGGCTAAGAAAACACCTCTTACTGAATACGATTCTCCTTGGAAGCAGATACTACAGTTGTATTTCCAAGATTTCATGTTGTTCTTTTTTCCCCAAGCGCATAGTGAAATTGATTGGAGTAGAGGTTTTGAGTTTCTAGATCAGGAGCTACAGCAAGTAGTCCGTGATGCGGAATTAGGAAAGCGACTGATTGATAAATTGGTGAAAATTTACCGTATTAGGGGTGAAGAATCTTGGCTATTGATCCATGTCGAAGTCCAAAGCCAGGAAGAAAGCGATTTCCCGAAACGTATGTTTGTATACAACTATCGGATTTTTGACCGTTATAATCGCTCTGTTGCATCATGTGCGGTACTGGGAGATGACAACATCGACTGGCGACCAAATCAATTTGGTTATGAATTGTTTGGCTGTACAGTTGATTTTCAGTTTCCTGTGATCAAGCTGCTAGACTATCAACAAAGGTTGCCGGAGCTTGAAGAGAGCCATAATCCGTTTGCTACGGTGGTCATGGCTCATTTGGCAGCAATGCAAACCCGTGGTGACAGGTTACAACGTAAGCAGCAGAAATTAGCTTTAGCGCGTAGGTTGTACGAGCAGGGGTTTGAGCGCGAAGCTATTCTGAATTTGTTAGGTTTTATTGATTGGATGTTGACATTACCATTAGATTTAGAACGAGAATTTAAAAGAGAAGTAGAACAACTGGAGGCACAACAATCTATGCAGTACATGACATCATTTGAGCGAATTGCCAGAATGGAATCTTTATTAGAAGGGATTGCAGTTGGTTTAAAACTAAAATTTGGTACTGAGGGTTTAAGCCTACTACCAGAAATTTCCAGAATTGAAGATGTCGAGCAATTAAGAGCAGTTCTTACGGGACTAGAGACGGCCAGTAACTTAGAACAATTGCGCTCCTTGTATCAGTCAACAACCGACACTCCCACAGAAAATTAGTGTTTAAGAGCTTGGTATTGGATTTTCCAGATGAGCGTAGGCTTTTAGTGCCTAAATTATTCCTTAGTTAGGCAGTTAAGCAAATATCTTGCTGACTCTGCTCAACAGGCTGATCAAACTTCAGAGCCTCATCACCCCAACAATCCCAGCCGTCCCTAGACTCGCGTGCGAACATCTCCAGCTTGGTTATGTCTGGACACAGTTTGTCTACGAGTTGGTAGAAACTTTCGGGCTTACGGGAATGCTCACGCCTGGGAGAGTGCAGGATGGTGGACTCGTTTGTGAGTGTCCGTCCAGAGAAAGCTTTGACATTCCCACGAACAGCCAAAGCACAGTGTTCAGTCGAATTCCGCAACCAATGACCGACACCTAGATGTGTTTTAGTGTTATCCTTGGTAACTTTTTCCCAAGTCAAAATAGTCTTGAGTTCAAATCCCCATGTTTGCAAGCATTGAGCCGCTTCAATCATGTGATTGTTGGTGAACCAAAGCCAAAGAACTGACCCCCTGCAATCGCTTAAGTCTGGAACAGGCAATGACAATATTTCTTCTATATGCATTGGCTTGTAGTTAATGCGGTTTCGGTGAGTTTTATCCTGATTTCTCAGCCGATAGAACCAGGGAGGGTCAATCACGATGCACTGGTATTGACCTTCTAATGTTGTTAGTCTCATGTTTAACTCCTGTTATTTTCAATGTTAATTTCAGTCTTGTTCTGGAAATTCAATGTGGCTTAAAGTCTGAAGTTCAACAGCTAATCCACTTAAGAAATTTTGGAGTTCAACTGTTGCTAATTCTTTGGATATCTCTTTTTCTGATGTGTAAATAAGTTGCTTGTGATGCCCAAAGTAAACTTCTGTACGAGTTAAGTTTTGCTCTGCATCAGTTAACAGAGTCAAAGTAAATCTTCCAAGTTTGCAAAAGTAATACTGACGGGTTGCACAAGTATCTCCTTGATGCCAAGTAATATTGGTTTTTGAACCAATGTGAGCGCTAATAGATTCAAAATCTACTTGGTAAATATTCAAATATGCTTGCATTTCTCCACTGTTGTAGTAGCCAACAATGTGTTGCCTGATTCCATCAACTGATAGGCTATCGGGGATATTAATATGGGCAACAGATGCAACTTTTTCAACTACTGTGACTACGACTTCCATATCTCCTGCCTCAAACCCCAAATTCAAAAACTTTAATTCCATCAACATCAACGGGATTAAGGTTAATTAATCCGCCGCCAGCGTAATTACAAGGAATCTTGCGCTTATCCTTATCATCGAAAGCATCTTTACAAACTGGCATCCATCGTCCTACACAAGAAAATCCTGCGGCAGAAGATGGAGCGCCAGCTTTTTTGTAATCTTGGACAGAAGCAATGTGACCGCAACATGGACACTTAAACTTCCATTGCATCTTGTCTTGTCCAAATAGTGTTTCTCCAAGAGTTAGCCACTGTTCTTTATTCATATTTAATCCTCCTCATCTTCTAATTCTTCGTCTTCATGGAAACTTACCCCAAATAATTCATGAATAAAAGCTCCTACTTTTTTCCAATCAACTTGGGCTTCAGCTACTTCCGGCATAGGATATTTTTTAGTGATTTTTTTAAAACTAGAAAAATCTTCCCAAGTCCACTCGCCTAACTTATCTGATTCAGTATCAGTTAAGCAATTTAGGCTAATAATATAATCTTGTACTCTTTCTTTGATTTGTTCTCTGTCGCCAAATTTCCAAAACTCACCAAACCAAGTAATTACTTTTTTTGTGCTGTCTGTTTCTGAAGAGTCTTCCTCCACCTCCTCATCTGAACATTCATCTTCGATGGATTCAAATTCTTGAATAGCAAACAAAGCCATAGGCACACACGCTCTTTCTGCTGGATGTGTAGCTGATTGCATTCGATATGATTCGGGGACTACATAGCCTTGGATCGCGTAGAATTTCTTAGCTAGTTTTTCAATCAATACATCTTTCTGGAAGTAGCCGAGTTCCATATCTTTTCCCCTCAAGGTAAAATTTACCTTTGTTGTAAAAGTCTTAATTCTTGATTACTTGGCGATCGCTCTGCTTGAGCAATGACCAATGACCAATGACTAATGACTAATGACTAATGACCAATGATCAATGACCATCAAGCAGTAACTACAGCTTTCTTGCTAGTGAAAGCCCCCGCCTGCCTTAGCGTTGCACCAGGACTGGGATGAGCAAAGAATTCTTCTACAGCTTTGGTCAACCCAGCCGCAACAGTCGGCTCGTGACAAGCGTAAACATAGATGGGCTGTTGCACACCGTTAACCAATCGCGTTTCTTGGCGATCGCCCAGGTGCGGGTAGAATGTGCGAACCCATGTCCCAAGATGACCACGGTAGTGAGCGCCGTTCAGGGGGACTTTCTTTCCAAGTTCGTTCTCTGCAAAATTTACAACCCCCAACCATCGTTCTTCTGAAGGGGTTAACAATTTTCTGTTGTGTTCTGCCAAAAGATTCCCGGCATAGTCTTTGAATTGCTGTTCCATGTATGGGTTGAGTCTGCCACCAGTTAACTCAGCTAAAGTTTTCATGGCCAGAACAAGAGTATGCAATCGTTGTTCAACTGGGGGGAGGGCTGGTGTAGTGGGTTGTTCTTGTGGTTGAGTGGCGGGTTTTGTCCAGCCCATAATGTCTTGCATCCAGGCGCGAACACCGATCCGATTGAAAGCTTTGCATACAAGTCTGGCTTGCTGTTTGCAGTACCGCCCAGCATCAAAAGCGTAATATTCAATAACGGCAGCAACACCTATATCAGGTATTCCCTCATTCCAGGTTTCTAGTGCCGCAGGGCTAAATCCTTGTTGTATAAGGCTTTGGGCTAATGCAGAGGGTTCCAGTGCCGCACTTAGTAACGCACGACGAAGTGAAGAATCTTGTACATCTGCCAGCCTTGCAGTTGCTCGAATACTAGCCTTACCGTGTCCCAAAGCATCAACGCTGATTTCTTGCTTTATCTGGTCGATAATTTGAGCGATTTCGATTTGCGACATAACTTTAGTTGGGTGATAATTTTTCGTTGTTGATTAGAGAGAATTAGACATTCACGCGCACCAAACTTTTTTCACCAACCAGTGAGAAACGATTAGATATAGCCCGTGATTGACTTAAGGTTGGCGACATTAATTCAACAAGGTAAAACCAAGAGTTATTCACAAGCCCAATCCCCAAAATCAGCCGTTGTTTTGTTCCCTTGTCGTGAGAACAGAGCATCATTCTTTCGCCCAAAACGAAAGCAGGTTTTTGCACGTTGATGGCTTCTAATTCTCCCGTCCCAATGATTTGGTTCTGTGTAGCGTGGAGTATTTCTTTACCGCAATCAATTGAATAAATCCAACATTCGTGTTTCCATTGCATACCGCAGCAGTAACCAAATGTTCTCGTGGTTCTAAGGTATACTCTCTCAAGTAAATTCACCTCAAGGGGTGGAATTGTTTGTCTCCAAGGTGGCGAGATATACCAGATTGTTTGAAGCGTGTTAATGTGGTCAATCATGCTTTTCTTCCTAATAAGTAATTAATGGCTTCGGTATCGAGAGCAGCAATGCGTTTTTTAATTGATTGTGGTGGGTTGTCAAAAAAATGTTTGAGATGAGAAATTCTGACTTGATAATGTTTGGCAGAACGTTTAGTAGCTTTGAGCCATCCTCTTCCTACCCATCTAGATACAGTTGAGAAATTCAATTTCAGAACTTGGGCAATTTCTTTACAAGAATAGTTATCAAGAGTAGGACGGGCTGAATAACCTAAGCTATTTAACTTCAGATAAATTGCAACTGGTGTGCGATAAAATCCTCGTCTTTTTAAGCTTGAGGCTATTTGTTTGACTGTATAGACTTCAGCTTTCGCCTCAATAATTGCGAGTTCCTCATCAGTCCATTTGATACTCATAATCTCACCTACCCTATTGACGCAGAGATAGAATGTGTGTCAGTCTGTTCTTGTACAATTTGAGCGCTAATAGATTCAAAGTCCACCTGATAAATATTCATATATGTGGACATTGCCCCACTGTTGTAGCGGTCTACGATGTGCTGTTTAATTGCAGATTGATTTAGCCCATCAGGGATATCGATGTGCGCTTCACTTGTGATTTTTTCAACAACTGTGACAATGACTTTCATGGTTTTTATTCCTATTTGACTAATTCAGGATTCAGAAATAAAACTTCTTCTAAATCCTGACTTTTGATTTACACTGCTCCAGCTTTTACCGCTTGCAACTGTTGCATCCACGTTCTGATTGCAGCTAACTCATCAGCACCGCTAGCAACAGCATCAACAACTAGCTTTTGATACGAAGACTCAGCATGATTGGGATATTCACACTTGTTTGAAGCCCAAGCCAAACACATGGTTTTGATTAGTTCATTAATCTGGCTAATATCAAGTAAACTTGGGCGGTCAACATCCTGAAATTGCAACCACTCTTTGACTAAATCAAGCGGATAATCAAGCAAAGTGCGAATATTTTTTACTCGTAAATCTTGAGGATGTACTTTTTGCGGAACTACACTAAGTTTTGCTGGAGCTACTGGGGTTTCTGCTATAGATGGGATAGTTGAGGATGTGCCACCTAAGCGAGATTGAATGTCATTAATGAGAGTTCCCCAATCAGCATTTTTATTCCATTCTCTTTCAATTCTGGTTTTAGTTACTGCATCATATAGATTACAGAAAACCGTATTTTGTTCACCAGCATTAGCAGCAATAATCAGTGGCTTAGAAAAATCCTGTACTAATGATGCAGCCAAGATAAAGCTTTTGGTGAAGTTTGTTTCAACACCACTTCTGATGACATAAAGTTCATCGGCACTGACAACAATATCCAGCTTCAGATTATCCTTTCCTTTGAACTCTTTAGTCGTAAATCGCAGTTCAGACAGACACCCAGTTAATGCTCTTTGGGGAACTGGGATGGTTTTCTCCCTGTCAATATCGTAGTGATACCACAGGTAAGATTCTCCACATAACTCGGCGTTTTTGACATATAAATAGATGGGTTCGGGAGGGTTGCATAAACCTAGTTTGATTTCAGTAACCATATTTTGTTGACCTGTGCAATAATTAGTGGTTTGTAGCGTAAACTTTCAGTGCTTTACGATTGCTTGAAGAAAAGCTGATATTCAAGCAATCGCTTCTTTACTAAACAGAAGGTTCTCGATTCCGCTCTAACTCCCATTGCAAATAAGTCAGGGCAGTGCTAGCATCAGCAATGTTTAAATCTGGCTGATACCCTGCTTCTAAGAGTTGTTTGTAGTCTGGGTGTATAGCAATTTCAGATATCAGAGTTTGAGCTTGTTCAACTAAGTAGTGGAGATTTGGGTTAGACATTTCAATGCCAAGCCGTGAACATAAGTCATCCGCTTTTACACCGAATATTCCTGGCTCAATCTCCGTTTCTAACTCTTCAAGCAGAGATTGAAAGTTCGGGTGTTCATCGTTGATTTCAATCTCAAATAAATCTGCGCTCTTTGTAACGACAGTCGCCCAATCGGGTAAAGCCTGTGGAATGGTTTTCGCGTAAAGTTTCATAATTTTCTCCTCTGGGATTAATAACCTAAAAATCCTCGGCAATCTCTAACAAAAAACCGCGTCCCGTGTTCTGCATTTGCACCAGTTCTTTATCCAGTAGAGTTTGAATTACTGAATCCGAGAATTGGAATTGCAAACGATGCAGAGGAACACAACCGCCGCAAAGCTGAAGCAAACGCAGCAAATGATTGGCTCTGCGTTCAAAGCTGTCTGTAGAATTAGCCATTACTACTACCTCCAGTTACTACAGCTAACTGTTGTCGCAAGATTGAGATTTGACGCTGATAGAATTCAATTTCTGCGGTAATTTGCGTGAACAATTCCTGTGGGGAGAGCGGTTGGATTTGATTCTCTTGCAAGTACGATATTTCATCAGAATTCTTCTTAGGCATCAATACATAACGCCATCCTTCATCAAATTGTTCAGCCAATTCTGTACCAAATGGGTAGTAGTAAAGTCCTAGAATCGTGCCTTGTTCTGTACGTTGATCCAAAGCAAAGCGAGGGTAGCCCCAGTGTTGAGGGATTGAGATTGTAGGTTGCATAGATGTGAATAGGTGAATAAAGGGAAAATGAGAGAAGAATTCAGGAGTCAGAATTCAGAATTTCGGGAAGAGGTGGGAAGAAGAGGAGGAAGGCAGATTTTATTAACTTCTGCACCCTGCTCTTTGTTTCTTTACTGACTCCTGGATTCTGACTACTGAATTACGCTGTGACTAACTCCGTTCTCTCCAGCAGCCGTTGCAATTTATCGCCAGTTAGCTGTTCTAACGGCTGCTCTAAAAAATATTCATCAAAAATGGATTTACCATCAGTAGACACGTCCACCATTGATAATGAGCGCACTGCATCAAACACAGAGTCAGAATACTGCTGCTGTCCTGAACAACCCAGGATCACCCACCAGTTCCCGTCAGTGCATCCGACTTGGCCCAGTTTCACGCCGTTGTTGTAAATGCCATCGTCGAGAATTTCAAACCCATAATTTTGGCACTCGTTGAAAATATGCGCCATGATTAGGTTTTCAGTTGTGTAGGGTGTTTCTGTCTGTATTTGGGCGGGTTCGTTTAGTGTGCTGTCTTGGTGATGCCATTGAATGAAGCGGTGGCATCTTGCATAAGTGTTAGCTCGGAATTTCTCTTTACCCTCTACCATGACTACCCAAGGTTGGGTTAGGTCATCGTCGTGGCTGATGGTGGCAATTAGATGATTGCCTGAATATATTTCGTGATCGTAAAAGGATATTTCTTTTGTTGTCAGTGGTTCGGGAGCTACGGCTTGGGCTTGGTCAGCGATGTAGTTGTCGAGTTCGGCTTGAGCGAGGGCTTGGTTGTCAACTTTCTGAAGCTGGGTGGATTGGTGGGCGATGATTGCGTTTACCCAGGTATCAGCCGCTCTTTTGTCCCCGGCGGGTGTAACGCCTAATTCAATGGCGATTCTTTTGAGGCGGGGGAGGCTATAGCGTGAAAGGGCTTGCTGTGTGTAGGTTGGATGCGTCATAATTAAGATTCCTTATTATTAGGGACAGAAAAAGCGCTCTAGATTCGCAGTCGGGGGCGCTTTTTCTATATTTATTATGCGTGAAAAAGTTCACAGTGTCAACTAGTTCACATGAAGAAAATCATGGTAAGATAATGCTATGAATTAGTGCATGGGAGAAATTTACGTGTCTAGGATTGCAAAACTCAGAGAGGAAAAGAATTTGACTCAAAGGCAGATAGCGGAGGCGCTGGGGCTTGATGTCTCGACGGTTCGCAACTGGGAAAAAAGCCGTGATGGAGTCAAAATGTTCGTTCGAGTTGCAAAACTTTGTGAGTTACTAAATTGTGAGCCAAAAGACCTTTATGAAGCTGTAGAGCCTGAAGAAGATGCTGAATTATGAATGCGTTCATCTTCTTGCTATGCCTTCACCGTCTTTTAATAAGCAATGCCTGCGGCAAGCTAAGTCTACACAGTTGCCAGTTACATCCAACATTTACGTTGCAATCAACTCAAAGCAAATAGCATCGGATTAAAGGAGGTGGAAGTATGAACCAGCCACCTTCTAGAAGACGGAAAAAAGCCATCCCTGCTGCATCTAATGACAGCACATTACCAAATGACCTTGCAGAAGAGGATATCTCCCCTCAAGAAAACCCAGCCTTAGCAACAATTGACGTTCCTGCTGTTGAAGTACCGGAACTAACCGAGCAGGAGCAGAGCGATCGTCTGCACTTGGAGCGTAGGGTAGAACGAGCGTTCTTTGAAGCAGGGAAGGCATTGACTGAGTTACGCGATCGCAGATTATATCGTTCCACGCACAAAACTTTTGAAGATTATTGCCGCGAACGCTTTGGTTTTAGCCGCAGACAGCCTTACCACTTAATAGAAGCTGCGGTTATTTTTGATAATTTGGTGGAGAAATGTGAACGGAACGTTCACATTTTGCCGACTAATGAGTGGCAAATCAGGCCACTGTCCAAGCTTGACCCAGATATTCAGCCCGAAGCATGGGAGCAAGCAGTAGAATCTGCCAAGGGGAAAGTACCATCTCATCGCATCGTCAAAGATGCGGTGCAACGAATAATGGAACGTACTCAAGTACCTAACACCTATCAATTAGGCGAGGTATGCCAAATCTTAGCCAAAGATAATCCAGAACTCAGGGGCAAGGGTGGCTGCTGGGGGATTGTCAGCCAAGTAAATGAGTTCACTTGCACTGTCAAAACCTGGAATGGGGAGTACACCGTTGGCTTGCAGCACCTAAAGTCGTACAACTACTTGCCTGCCGAGTGTGAGCAGATGCTGGTGATTTGCGATCGCATTGGTCGGGTGTATTCCGATTCGCTTGAGGAGACAGTCAAAAGTCTGTTGCAGTTGTTGGGGAAGGTAAATCGGCCTTATCTTACTGCTGTGGAAGAGAAATTGTTGAGTGTTGTGGAGTTGGAATATGGGAACGAGATAAAGTTTTAAGAATTATGGTCGTTTTTATATAGTAAGTGTGCAACAGGTTCTCGTTAGGCATCATGGTTGAAGTGTAATGCCAGATGCTCCTCATCAAAATATCTACCATCAATAAATAAAGCATTACGCTCTAAACCGAAACGCTCAAAACCCCGTGAGCTATAAAGAGAGGCGGCTGGTAAATTGTTTGTAGTGACCGTGAGAACGATCTGTCGCAGACCATTAAGCCGTCGAGCATGGGATAATGCCTCATCAAGAAGCGCGGCTCCAACACCTCGCCCTCGATTCTCAGGTAAAACATACATACTCCAGAGAGAACCAATGTGAACACGCTTCAAACGGTTCTCGCGTGAGAAGCCGAGCATACCAATAAGTTTGTCCGTGTCGCTAAAAGCACCGAAAATCCCGTTAGCAGAATTATCGTGAGGGCGAAGTCTGGCAGCAAAGTCGGCCAAAGAAAAACGGGATTCCTCCTCATAACTGGAAGCAAATGCTGTGGGCGAGTCTCTCAATGCTTGCAAACGTAGTTCGCGGTAAACGACGACATCTTGGGTGTTTAAAAATCTGATTTCCATAGATTTATGCACCATCTTTTAAATTAGTCTGGCACTTAATTAATTCAAAGAATTGCGAAATTTCTTTAGTCGAGCGAATATGATAAACATTTTTCATGCTTTGAGCCTGCTCGATATACTCACGATATTTTGGTGTCAAATATTTGTGACATAGCCAAAGTACGCGGTAACTATTAAGCGAACTCCTCAATATTGGACTATTGTCAGGCCAGCCTGATGGCGGTTTAAAGTAACCTGTAATAAATCGTTTAGTTACCAGCCATCCATGCACATATAGAGGTAGATCGACATAAACCAGAGTATCTGCCTCGTTCAGTCTTAGCCAGAGAGTTTCCATGCAGCCAAACCCGTCAATAATCCATCGGTCAGTAGCTAAAATTTGCTGATGGACGCGCTTATAATCTTCATGTGGAACCTCAGTTCCCCCTGATTGATATTTAATCTTGTCCAAGATGTGAAGTGGTAAATCAGTAATTTGGGATAATCTTTTGCTTAGAGTTGATTTACCGCCTCCAGCATTGCCAAACACCGCTACTTTTTTCATTCCCACTCTCCTTTTAGGGCGATCAAGTTCAAGCTGGCACAAGTTTGTTACGAAAGAATAAGAGCTTTACTTATATTACCTTTATAATACAAGATATGTTACAGAAAAAATGTATTACTTTGCCCTGGTATCATGCACTGTCAAAACCTGGGGTGGCGAGTACACGGTTGGTTTGCAGCACCTCAAATCTTACAATTACCTGCCTGCCGAGTGTGAGCAGATGCGGGAGATATGCGATCGCATCAATCGGGTGTATTCGAGTGGGCTAGAGGAGTCGGTGCAGAGGTTTTTGGAATCATTAGGAAAGCTGAACCGGGCTTATCTAACGGACTTGGAAGAGAAAGTGCTGGGCTTGGTGGAGCTAGAAACAGGAGTTTAATTAGTTATATCTGCTACAAAGTAAATACAGATATTAAGATAGCTATCGTAGTAGTACATACACTGACTATTGCTCTCAACACCTCTTGGCTATCAAGCGCATACTTGTCCTGTTTACTCAGTAATTTTACGGCATTAAAATTCTATTTCCAAAGAATAATCTCGTAATTATACGATGTTTTTCTCTGAAAATACTTGTAATTTTAAAAGAGGTATATAAGTAAATTTCAGCGAAATGAACGAAATCAAATGGCAACCTCTAGACTTAGAAAATATTTCTACAGATGCTGGTTTGTATGCTTTTAAGTATAATGAACGCTGGCTTTATATTGGCAGTGCTAATAATCTATCAGTAAGGCTAGGGCGTGTTTTAAAACTAAAACTATAGCCAAAGAATGATGGAAGCAAGTGTCAGCATTGCAAGGTAGTTATCAGCTTTCTTCTCATAGCGTGTAGCAATCCGACGAAATTGCTTCAAACGGTTGAAACATCGCTCGACCCGATTTCTTTGGCGATAAATGGATTTATCAAACTTACCGCGTCTGCGTTCGTTCGACCTACGTGGAATGGTTAACCGAATACCACGCCGTTGCAAATGACGACGAATATTAGCACTGCTGTAACCTTTATCACCGACTAATCGCTTGGGGCGTAAGCGAGGACGACCAACACCTGCACGTTTTACCGCTCCTTGTGACATTAATTGCTCAAATACCACTGCTTCATGACGTTCACCAACTGTGAGCAAAAATGTAATAGGTAAACCATTACCATCACAGCGCATATGAATTTTGGTACTAAAGCCACCTTTGGAACGCCCTAAAGCCTCTCTTTGCTGAACTTGTTCAATTTCAGATAGCTCACTGTTAGAATTTAGCTCCCCCTTTTTGCTCCGGCTGCATGTTGGTGAGCACGGATAACACTGCCATCTACGTAATGTAGTTCCCAATTAAGTTGCCCCGACGCATCGGCTTGTTGCTGCAAGGACTGTAAAATCTTTTGCCAGATTCCACTTCTACGCCAACGGTAAAATCTACCTGCTACTGTCTCCCATTCTCCATAACGTTCTGGTAGATCACGCCACGGCGCTCCGGTTCGTAAAATCCACAACATACCATTGATCATTGTGCGGTGATTTTTGCTTGGACGGCCTGTTTTTGGTTTTTGAGCTGGAAGCAGTGGCATCAGGCGCTTCCATTGTCGCTCTGTCAAGTCGCCCCGACTTTGCGGTGGAAGGATCATAGATAAATGTTAACTTCGTTAATTTTTAGTATTCTCAACCATTTTACCGAGTTTTAAAACACGCCCTAGTCACCAAATAACAGCTTGATGAAACTTGAATCTCTCCTCAAACTCAATCGTACTATTCGCGTTATCGGCTTTGATGATGCCCCTTTTATTCGGGGTGCTGGTGGCAATGTATCTATAGCTGGGGTGGTGTGTGCGGGAACCCGATTTGAAGGTATGGTGTGGGGCGAAGTACAACAAGATGGTTTTGATGCTACAGAAATCATCTGCAAGTTGTTGATTGGAAGGAAGTTTTTACCACAACTACATATTTTGCTCTTAGATGGAATTGGGTTTGGCGGGTTTAACCTTGTCAACCTTCCAGAATTGGCCGAGCGCCTGCAATTACCCTGCGTTACCGTGATGCGCCGCCAGCCTGATTTAGCTGCTGTTGAGGAAGCGATGAGTAATTTGCCAGACTTCCAACAGCGATTGAAACTTTTGCACCTTGCTGGCCCGATTTATGACTATTCGCCCTTTTTCTTCCAAGTTAGCGGTGAAGAACCTGCTGTGGTAGCTGGGGTGCTTGAGCGCTTAACTGACTGTGGCAAAGTGCCAGAAGCTTTACGATTGGCGCATTTGATTACATCTGCTGTCATGACTGGAGAAAGTGGCAGCTCGGCTTAGGACAAAAGACGCGCTAATGGGCGATCGCTCTTTCAAATCAGAATGAGTTTTGATTGAGAATGTGCAAGCTTATTGTCTAATAATTAAGATTTTTGTTACCAAGTTTTTCCAGAATAGATGCATTGTTTTTTACAACAGGGAACTACTACTTTTAATTGGGTAGAATCCGCTTTCATTATAGCCCCAAGGTCATCTTTGAAAATTTTACAATGGTAACAGGTCACGAAAATAAGTTTTCTTTAAATGAAAATACAGTCATCAGTGCTAGTCCATTTAGGATTTGGCAAGTACGTGCGTTCGGATCAAGTCACAGCAGTGATACCGATTGAAGAAGACCGAGGACCAGGGCGACGTACCTTTGTTCAACTTCAGGGGCAAACTAATCCGATTGTTGCCTCAAGAGCTGAGGATACCATCGTGCGCGATTTAGTACAGGAGACACGAGAAGTCACTCAGGCACGTCAACAGCAAGAAATTCTCCAAGATTTATTGGTAGACTTAGGCAACGTTAACTCCACAGTGCGGCGGATTAGTCGTGATGAAGGTAGTCTAGATCTGGATTTGTTGGAGCGAAGAATTAAGCAAGTTCTAGAGAATTAATTGCAAAAGTCAGCAAGCTAAATAACGGAGACCGATATTGGTGAATACAATTACAGACCCAGTTTCAGTATCAGATACACAAACACGATCGCCAAAGTTGTGGATACCTGAACGGGTACTGTTTACACCTGCTGCCTTAAATGAGGTTTGGGGGCAGCAGATTCTGGCACGTGTGCGTTCACTCAACCTACCAATAGAAGAATTATCACGTAACCGTCTTACGGGCTTGCGTGGGGAATCTGAGCGCGATACTTACAACATCGCCAAGCGTACCTTAGCAGTGGTTACTGCACCACCCAGTTCCTTTAAACTGAGTCCCATACCACCTTCTGCTGATTGGCAATTTCATATCGCCGAGGGCTGTCCGGCTCACTGTCAATACTGCTACCTAGCTGGTAGCTTGTCAGGGCCACCTGTCATCCGCGTTTTTGCTAACTTGCCGCAAATATTAGAGAATTTAGCAACCTATGAGCAGCCAGGACAGGTAACAACTTATGAAGTTAGCTGTTACACTGACCCATTGGGTATTGAGCATTTAACTGGAAGTCTTGCTGAATGTATCCGCTACTTTGGCACTCGTCAAAATACTCATTTGCGTTGGGTATCGAAATTTGATGCTGTGGATGGGTTACTCGATTTACCACATAATGGACATACCCGTTGTCGAGTCAGCGTTAATGCAGCACCTATTTCTGGTCGTTTTGAGGGTGGTACAGCATCCGTAGCATCTAGACTTCAGGCATTGCGGCGGTTGGCGCTACCACGAGAATGCGGCGGTGGTGGGTATCCAGTAGGACTGGTTATCGCGCCGATTATGCCCATAGATGGTTGGCAGTCTTCCTATGGTCGTCTGTTTGACCAGATTAACGAGGCGCTGGATTTTGATTGTGACCTAACTTTTGAACTGATCTCGCACCGCTTTACGCCTGGGTCAAAAGAGGTTCTGCAAACTTGGTATCCGCAATCAAAATTGGATATGGACGAGTCGAACCGTAGCGTTAAGCGAAATAAGTTTGGTGGAACGAAGTATGTATATGACTCTGGCACGATGAAAGCTCTACGCTACTTTTTTGAAGGTGAGATTGGGCGGCGCTTTCCAAATGCTAAGTTGCTTTATTGGACTTAGAGTTTGTTAGTTACTACAGCTTGCTGTACTTAACAGCAAGCTGGGCACTTAAACATAAACACCTCCAGTTACGCTCTCCTTAACCTAACCTGGCAGTATTCCTGGCTTAGGCATCTACCTATCCTTATACAAAAGGCTTGCGGTCACTCAAAGAAGGCAACCATTTCACAATCAAATCGATATGATACGGGTCGTAAATTTAAGAGTTAGTTTTTTCATCCCGTTTATACTGAGAACGGTGTTTTGCAATCAAGATTCTTATTTCGTTTACCTTAGTTACAGCCTTTAGCTTATCTGACCGAACTTTTTTGAGGATGCGATCGCCCACTGCTGCATAATCAGTTTCAGTTCTGGGGGATTGGTTGCGATCGCTGTTTTGAAATAGTTTTCGCGTCCTGTCATCGTGTTTTCAAATTAATTTTTCTCAAATCTGGAATATCTCATCGCCAATTTGTATCAGAATTGAAGTGCAAGCGTCTTCTTAACAGTTATGCCCCAGGACTTCTCCTGTCAAAATCTTCGTGGGCGTTCCTTCAAAGGACAAAACCTTGAAGGAGCAAATTTTAGTGGCGCAGATATTTGCAGTGCAGATTTTACAGGGGCAAATCTGAGGGGTGTAAACTTCAGTCATGCTAAAGCTGGGCTGCAATGGCATTGGATAATTGGTTTAGTAATAGTTATATTACTTTTATCTGTATTATCAGGATTAATATCAGCATATAGCGGACTTTGGTTAGCATACTTGTTGGTCGGTGATGCTGCTAGATCAATTGGTAATATTCCTGGTTTGATAGTTTTAATACTTTGCATAATCTTTGTTATATTTAGCCTAAACATAGGCTTTACAACAGCTTTAGGAGTTCTTACAGGAGCTTTTGCCTTGGCTGTGGCTATGGCTGGGGCTGCGTATATGAATTTCCCTAACGGAATATGGGTAGCAATGGCTTTTTATGGTTGCAGCTTTGGACTTATGGGCGTACCCTTTATTCTAGCTTTTGCTGTGGCTAGCAGTAATGTTTTAGTTAGGAATGAAACTGTGGCTGTAGCTTTAGCTTTGATTGGTTCTATATGTGGAATTACGGTTGGATTTCTGATTTTAGATGATAGAGGGAATATATCTGGAGCTACGGCTACACATGTGCTTGGATTAATACCAGGTTGTTACATGGCTAAACTTGCCTTGGCCGATCATCAAAAGTATACACCACTTAAAACAAGTGCTATTTTCTTTACTGCTATAGGTGGTACAAGCTTTCGCAGTGCTGACTTAATACGTGCTGATTTCATGGGAGCCACACTTAAGAGTACAGATTTTAGAAATGCTACTCTTACCTGTACCCGTTTCCATCAAGCTAAAATGCTCTCCTTTGTTCGTCCTGGTAAAAGTTACCTTCAGAAAGTCCAGGTGCGACAACTACTAATTACAGGGCAAGGAGAGGACAAAAACTTTGACCGTCAAGACCTACATGGTGTCAACTTACAAGGAGCAAACTTGATAGACACCAGCTTTATTGGTGCAGATTTAAGTGAAGCTAATTTACAAGACGCTGATTTATCCAGAGCAAAGCTAATTCAGACTCAGTTGGATGAAACAGACCTAACAGGTGCGACTCTCACTGGTGCTTGCATTGAAGACTGGGGTATTACAAGTCATACCAAACTATATGGAGTAAGGTGCGAGTATGTCTTCATGCGATCGCCTACCCCAGATGACCCCAACCCCCGACGCAAGCCCGATAATTGGAACGAAACCTTTGCTGATGGAGACTTCGCTGATTTCATCAAACCCATTGTTGACACACTCGACCTTTACCACAACTCTGGTGTTGACCCAAGGGCGATCGCAATTTCCTTTAAGCAGTTAGCAGAGAATCACCCTAACGCTGAACTAGAAATTGTGGCAATGGAGAAACGGGGACAGGATAAGTTTTTACTTCGTGCCAAAACCGCAACAACGGCTGAAAAGTCCCAACTGAGTGCAGAGTATTTTGATACTTACAATGAGATAAAAGCTTTACCAGAGAGAGAAATTAAATTACTTTTAGCAGAAAAAGATAGTAGAATTCGTAGTTTAGAAAATTTTGTAAATCAGGCGCTACAACGCCCTAGTTATTATTCAAATGTAGAACAGGTAGGTACTATGACAAACAACCCCGGTGGATTTTCAGTTGATGGTTCAGTTGGCGGCAATATCAACAACGTTCAAGGTGAAGGCAACTCAGTAGTTCAAGGAGATACAACCATGACTGGCGATCGCACCATCAACACAGGTGGCGGCAACTATAACGAGCGCATTGAACGCGATTATATCCAAGGTAATTACTACGCTGCCGGACAGCCGCAAAGTCTTGCTGAGGCTGCTGCTGAGATTCAGCAATTACTAAAACAATTAGAGCAAACTTACCCTACCACTACTACATCACAGCAAATGGTAGTAGCAGCAGAAGCTATAAACCGCATTGAAAGTAACCCTACCTTGAAAAAACGAGTAATAAATGCTGTCAAGGAAGGTGGTTTAGCTGCATTTGAGAAAGCTATTGATAATCCAGCAGGTGCTTTTATTGTTGGCGCTGTCAAAGGCTGGCAGGAAGTAGAAGCAGAAGATTAAGGTAATTGAATTACTGGAGTTTAGACTAAAAGCGATATGAGAGAACGCAAACCAAATGGAATTAG
>NZ_JBDNJQ010000251.1:0-7824 GCF_051172895.1 Nostoc sp. CALU 1950
AGATTCTTCGAGAGTTTGGTAAAAATTATGTAATTAATTTTGTTTAGCTACTTAAACTCTGTTTTAATAAATGATTATCTTCAGATAATGTCCGTATATTAGTTAGTGAGTTGATGTTTTTGTAAATACACAAGTTTAAGTCGAGTGAAGAAAGAAAATGAATAAGTTCACCTGTTTAATGATTGTCGGGGCAGTATTGTCGATCAGTGCGCCAGCATTGGCCCAAAGTCGTGCTGTTAATATCAGTGTTGGCAGTATAGGTGGCCCTCTAGATAATGCTGCTTTGCGAACAGTTCGCCAAGTTATCGGGTTTGCGGTTGGTACTGGTACTGTTGATAAATTTATTGTATATAGCCCAAGAGAAGGCGCTCCTATTCCCATTGAAGGGGGTTTATCTGCTTGTGCGGAAGCTGGCTTCGGGATAACTGATGCCAGATTTAATGCTTTTATCCAGCAGTTGCGTTTAATTACACCCCGCTCAGGAACTTTCTTGAATGTAGAACTTACTGCAAGCTGTAGACTCAACTAAGAATGTTGTTACTTAACCTTCTTGGGTTGCAGTGAAAACTTGGGATGGAGAATTGACGGTTGAGGTGAAGCATCTCAAGTCTTATGATTACCTGCCTGCTGGATGTCAGCAGATGCAGGTGATTTGTGATCGCATCATTAGGTTACGGGAAAACAAGAATTTAGAAGATGCCCCAAGTGCTGTGTTGAAACATCTGGGAGAGTTGAAGCGACCGTATTTGACGGCGTTTGAGGAAGAGCTTTTGGGTTTCATAGAGGTAAAAGCGTCTATCACAAAGGCGGGAGAAAGTATTGGAGATGTTCAAGATATAGGAATCGTACTTGAATCTTGCTAAGTATACTGAGAAACAAACCTTTGTATGGTAAGCTTCTAGCAAATTTGGTTTTTCAGAAATCAAATATGAGTCCTATAGTTAAATTTGATATGTTTGCAAATAGGCAGTAATTAAGGTTTTGGTTTCCTTCACCAGTTGTTTGCGCTCAATTGGCTCACGCGTGAATGAAAGCCACAGTAGTTCATTAGAGACTTTAACTACAGTTGTCGCAATCAGTCGAGATTGAGTAGCATCAAGTAGAGGATTTCGCCGTGAAAAGAAATCAGCCAGTTCGACTAATATCTGTTGGTCATATTCGTTAAACTTACTGGCATCAGTAACTGTCATCAAGTCGATTAACTGCCCTAATACTGCTCGATAACCAGGATGCTGCTGTGCAAAATCTTCAAACGCATTTACCATGCGCTCAACGTAAGTAGCAATATCAGCCTTTGCTAACTCTGTATGAAGTTGTACAAAAATTTGATATTCCTGTTCAAAGTAGCGATTGGCAAGCGCCCGGACAAGCGCCTCTTTGTCTGGAAAAAATTGGTACAACGAGCCAACTGGAATTGCTGCACGTGTGGCGATAGCTCTTGTAGTGGTTTGCTCATAACCAAGTTCGATAAAAAGCTGCTCTGCCACATCCAAAATGTGATGAACTCGTTCTTGGCTACGTGCCTGCTTGGGTTGCCGTCGCATGGTTGAGGCTTTGTGAAATTCTTTTGTCATCCTTCAAGATTATCATTGACAAACATGAGCAATGTTCATATATTGAAAATGAACATTGTTCATGTTTGTGGTGAATTCTGTATTTAACAGGTCATATCATGCCATCCATTGTTCAGACACTCAAAGGGATAAAAGCTTTCGTCATGCTTTTGTTAGATGAAAACGGTAATCTAAAACCTGTTTGGGAATTGAGCGATAGTCTACTCGATAGTCGTGCTTTTCAACTAGCGGTTGCAAGTATGAAAACAATTCCAGAAGTAGCAGATATCTTAGCAGAACGCTATATAGCTCCTACACATGATTTAGAAGCTTTACTACAATATCCTCCAGATTCCTTGGGCTACACCTATGCTAGCCACATGAAACAGTTAAGCTTTAAAACGCTAGAGCCAGAAATGAAGAGCAATTCTGATAGCAGTTACATAGAAAATCGCTGGCGGCAGACCCATGATATTTGGCACATCATAACCGGATTTAATACAAGTGAAATTGGAGAAATTGGCTTACAAGCTTTTTATTTGGCACAACTTCAACTACCCTTAGCAAGCTTGTTGATTGCCAACGCGCTAATTTCTGTAAGTCTATGGCGACCGCAATTTCTCTCTCCTCTGCTGATGGCGATCTCACAAGGATGGAACATGGGCAACAAGGCTAAACCCTTGATTGCTCAAAAATGGGAACATTTCTGGGAAAAGCCTGTGGTACTATTGCGTGCAGAATTAAATGTCCAACCAGTTAACTTCTGTGAATTTGCCTTGATATCGGTTTGATTGCAAGTTGAATAGAGATGTCGCGCAAACTTTTTTGGCATATCATTCGTTTGACCTATCCTTGGTTGCCGCTGTTTATAACTCTGTGGCGCATCATTAGATTAACAGGTATCGACCATTGCCGCGCCCAAGTTCGATTGTGGATACTCTTGAGCCGGATTGATTTTGCTAGTTTAATAGCACTCGCCAGTGACCTGATTCAACCCGAATTCTGGGCTTGACAAGACTCAAGTCTCAAACATCTACTAAATTGCTTAAGTCCGCCAAATTTTAACTCTTGACAATCCCGAACCCCGAGGCAAGGGCGTTCGCTGGGCGATTTTCACCGCAGTCAATGACTAAGGAATATGTTTATCCACACTTTCACCCAAATGGGTACATTGAGGAACGAGTCAAGAGGCGTGAATCGAGTCCAAAAAGTGCTTGAAGCTGCCAACATTAAACTTGCCTCAGTGAAGAGTGATGTAATGGGTGTATCAGGACGAGCAATGCTGGCTGCGATTGTTGAAGGTAGCGCTAGTCCTGAACTAATGGCGGACTTGGCGAATGTTCCATGCGAAAAAAGCATGATTTACTGATTCTTGCACTTGAAGGTAGAGTTCGTCCTCATCAACGATTTATTCTCGCACAGCTACTGTGTCAAATTGATAGCATAGACGGAACAATTAAATGTTTTGATCAACTTTCTTGAGGAATACTGCCGTCCTTTTGAGCAAGCCGTAGAGTTAATTGATACTATACCAGGTATCGCACGTCGAACTGCGGAGATTATTGTCTCCGAAATCGGCATGGATATGAGCCGTTTCCCAAGTGCTGAACATTTAGTTGCTTGGGCTGGGGTTGCTCCTGGTAACTACGTAACTACGTAACTACGTTCATTGCTGGGAAAACGCTTTCAACTAGTACCCGTAAAGGCAATCGTTCCTTACGAACAATTCTGGTTCAAGCTGCTCATGCCCTAGCTCATACTAAAACTTACCTTGCTGCTCAGTTTCGTCGTATTAGTGGGCGAAGAGGCAAAAAACGCGCAGCTGTTGCTGTTGCACATTCTATTTTAACGATCGCCTACCATCTGATATCGCGCCAAGAACCTTATAAAGATTTAGGAGCTGATTATTTTGACAAACAACGACCGGAAAGTGTCAAGAAACGCTTGGGTTTTGCGCTTAGAAAAGCTTGGTTATCAAGTTAATCTTGAGCCTGTTCCAGTTGCAAGTTAGACCCACAATTAATGTTTCAGTTTAGGCTGTCGTCATTGAACGACTTCAGCTACATATCCTTCTTGGTTTTTAGCCAAAGTTTGATTTTCAAGTCAGAAGGGAATTGGATGGGGATTCCGACCCCACCCAATTGCAGACCACTGAAATTCAAAACGAATGTGGGGATATTAAACCCTTTTTGGCAGAAAATACAGACGGATTGACTGCACGGGAAAACCTTCAAGCCAACCTTCTGCCGTCTGCCGTCTGCCTTCCCACAAGCGAGATCACCAAAAGTTGCCAAGAACCTGGCTGTTGAAAAGGAATACAACCTTGTATGGAGACAGCCAAAGTAAACTTGATTGTTAATGTAACAATTCAACAATTATCTCATTGTATGAAAGCAATCCTTAATCTCATTGGTCTTCTGTGCTTGCTCTTAAGAGACGCTGCATTGCAACGTTTCAACTGTTGGGTGCGAAATGGGAAAATGCGTATTTCTAGGCATTTACAACCTTGGGAAATACCCGATTTAAGTCTAATAAAACATCTTCAAATCCAGGAATCGCTACTGACTGATGTGGTAAAGATATCTGCTTGCTGAGATAATTGAATTCACCTTGAGCATTTTGATAGGGTTGGCTATAACGCTCAAGTTGGCGAACATTTAAGTTGACAATCCAATAATCAGAAATTGCGGCTTCTGCGTAGATTTTTAACTTTGTTGTTTGGTCGTAATCTAGGGTTGAGTCCGAAATCTCAATCACTAAAAAAATATCTTCTGGATAGGGATGATGGGCGAGATAATCTTCGTCTTTGCCACGTGCTACCGCCACATCTGGTTCAGGTTCACTTTGCGAAGGCAAAGTAATCGGATCTTGTCCGCGAATCACGGCACGATCGCCCAACAACCGATCCAATTGGCGGCATAAGATAGAACCGCAGACTGTATGAGGTGTGCCCTTGGCTACCATCTGAATTAGTTCTCCGCGAATCAACTCGATGCGATCGCTCTCCTTTAGAAATTCCAGTTCAATCAGCCGATGATATTCGTCAATAGTAAATCGTTTTGGTGTGACAACGTTCATGGGACATCATCGATTTAACTGTTATCTACTTTCTAGCTTACCATCTGTATCCATTCGCTGTTGTCCATGCAGTCAATCTTCAATCTGCCTTCTACAATCTACAATTGGTTGACTGAGCGCATTTCTCTGCAAGGACAAACTTATACTGTAGTTGCGAAAAAACGTAGTTTTTCATACAGGGCAATCGGTTGCAGTCCAGTTTTTTGGTAGCTCCTCGTGGTGTTACACCCAAGACCTTGCACCCTAGTTTTGGTTAACATAGAAATTCCCCTGACATTGCACATATTGTATGCCCAAAACTTGGAACATCAAGATAGATAACTATTTTCAAGCCAACCCCAATTGCATCATCGCCACTGCTCATGTAGATTCGTTTCCAACAGACCTACCCCTAGAACCCAATATCAGGGAACCAAACCGCAAAAGTGCGACCTACAGACAAGTCTTCGACTCACTAACGACCGAACCCGAAAAATTCTTCTCTCGCCACAGTGGAATAGTTCTGTCAGCTAATATTGCTAAACCTGTCAAGAACAAAACTGAACTAGAACTGGAGATTTTAGAAGCTAACGAGGGAGGTAGTGATGGGATTATCAATGGTGGCCACACAGTATTAGGGTTTGAGCAAGCGAAAAATTATAACTACAATTTAAGTCAAGCCAGAGTAAAAGTTACCATCCACATTGGACTCTCGGAAGACGAGGCTAAGGATATAGCCTTGGCCTCCAACACGACAACGCCAGTAGATTCTCGCTCCAAAGTCAACGCTAGGGGTGATTACAAATTCATTAAGCAGTATTTAGCCCAGTTAGAACAGAAGGAAGATAGAAAATTCCGCATCGCTTATTACCAAAACCAAAGCGGCGCTCCCAGAAATGCCCAATGTAATGTGAACCATTTGGTGAAGTTGATTAACTGCCTCGATAGAAATAGATACAACCCCGACGGCAATAAACGAACCAAACACCCAGCAGGGATGAGTCCCCCATCTAACATCACAGACACGGAAAGGGAAAGATTAACTGCACTTTTGCCTCTCTTGACTCATGCTCTATGGATAGAGCAAAGACTCTACGAAATAATCCAAGAACATATCAGCAACCCCAGAAGAAAGGGTTCCAACGACCTAGCATCAATTGATATACGTAAAACTACGTTGTTGCCGGACAGTAAATATTCATTCGGGTTTGGTGCGCCAACTGACCTCGCACTACCGATAATCGCATCATATCGGGTATTTCTAGACAAGGACTATAAATGGATTATTCCTTTTAACGAATTTGCCGAAGATTTCCTGCAACACTTGTGGAATAACTATTTCCGTAAGTATTTGGTATCGGAGAAAACAGCAGGAAATACAGTCGGTACAAAAATCAGTCGGAACCAGGAGATTTGGGAAAGTCTTTATATATCGGCGCAAAGTTATCTAAATCAGCACTTGATGAAAATGGTTAACTCCAGCAAGGAAGAAGAATCGAAGGTGACAGAAAGTAAAAAAGGGCGTTTGCAAGCAGGTAATAAATGATGAAACCCTTAATAGGCAATAGTTAAAGCTAAAATTTCTTTAAATCTTTCACTGTCGGACCGTGTAAAACTTCCCCCTTGCAACTGAAACGTGAACCATGACAGGGACAGTCCCAACTTTTCTCGGCACTGTTCCAAGCAACAACACAACCCAAGTGAGAACATACCGCAGAAACAGCGTGTATTTCTCCTGTTTGATCTCGGTAAGCGGCAACTTTATCACCATCGACAGTGGCTAGCTTTCCTTCACCGATGGCCACATCTTGCAGAGATTGATTCAATCCCTTGAGGCGATCGCCTACCCAATGAGCGCCAACTTCCAAGTTTTGCTTGATACCTTGTGGAGTGAGAAAAGGAGTGGCGCGGGTTGAATCATACAAATCAGCCGCAGGATTTTCAATGGCTAAAATCTGGTCTGAAAGTATCATTCCAGACAAGGTTCCTTGAGTCATGCCCCACAGACTAAATCCAGTCGCCACAAAGGTATGCTTGCTTAGAGGAGTTAATTTTCCTACATAAGGTATTTGGTCAAAAGATACAAAATCCTGGGTAGACCAACGATAGTCAATGGAATCGATATCAAAGCGAGAACGGGCATAATTTTCTAAATCTAGATATTTCTCTTCAGTATTCTCCACTGCTCCCACTTGATGACCGCCGCCACCAACAAGTAGCAATAAGCCATTCTTGTCAGGAGTAGTCCGAATAGAGTAGTATTTTTCTCCTGAACCGATGTACATTCCCACAGGTGCTTTCTGCTCTGCAATCCGCGCACCGATGATGTAAGAACGTTTGGGGTAAGTTTTAGCAAAGAATAATCCTTCATCGGTAATGGGAATATTAGTTGCAACTATGACATCCTGTGCCTGAATAATTCCCTTGTCAGTAGTAACTTGACAAAGATTATCTTCATCGACCTTCAGTACTCTTGTATTTTCAAATACGTAACTTCCATTACCAGGAATCTGCTTGATCAGGTGTAAGAGGTATTTGCGAGAGTGAAATTGTGCTTGGTTGTCAAACTTAACAGCACCAACAATAGGAAAGGGCAAGGAAGTTTCACGAACAAATGTGGCGGGTAGTCCGATTTTCAGTGCTGCTTCTACCTCTTTTTCAATGTCCTTGAGATGATCTTCAGTTTCTGCGAAAGTATAGGCACTTTGACGACTAAAATCACAGTCGATTTGTTGTTCGGTAACTGTTTTAGCAATGAACTCTAATGCTGCTTGGTTTGACTGTGCATATATCTGTGCCTTTTTTTCACCATGATTTTTAATCAAATCCGCATAAATCAATTGGTGAAGTGAAGTAACTTTGGCTGTAGTATGACCGCTAACACCAGTAGATATTTGTTGCAATTCAATTACAGCAACGGTTTTACCTGCGCGTTTAAGTAATGTTGCAGCAGTGATTCCCGCAATACCTGCACCGACAATTGCAACATCCACAGATAGATTATTGCTAAGTGGGGGAAAATTAGCTGTGAGTGTCGAGTCAATCCAGTAAGAAATGTGCTTTCCTGATATATTAGGCATATTTTTCCCTTGATAGTGTTCGATAAATCCAATTCTTTGATTACAGAGTTAGCCTTCAAAATAAAGGTCAGACTGTAATCAAAAGTGTTGAATGTTAAGAAAAATCCGATAAAAACAGCCCAAAATATGTTAAA
>NZ_JBDNJQ010000270.1:0-5827 GCF_051172895.1 Nostoc sp. CALU 1950
TCAACTTTTTCTATTTAGCCAATAAACGTAATAATCTACTTTTCAACTCTTACTGCGGCAAAGTTATGGTTTCAAAAATGGCAAACTTATGATTACAGTCACACAACATGCGATCGCGGAGGGTGCATGTTGGCAACGGAATAGACACTATTGCGCTGCCGATAAATTTTGCTTGTCTTGGTATCGCCTTTGATGCGTCATCTAAGCGATAACCATTTACAGGGTGCTAACTTCCAGTTATAGTTAGCCGTAACTTATTATAGGCACAATGCAACTATAACTTTGACTTGGTGCAAAGATAGTTTACAAAAGCTGCTCAGGCGGTTGCCATAATATTGGTTCAGCGAAGAGACAGAGGTAGTGCTGCCAATATTGCATTCGGGAAAACTTTTCTCCCTGATCAGGTGCCTGTCCCTCAATCTCTAATATTCGGATCATGGATAATTGCAACCGCCTTGATGCAGAACCGTCTGGAAATACAAATTGCCTGCTTTAATTACAAAAATCATCAACGCGGATATCGCGCCAGACATCAGACACTTGCCAGCCGGAATTGCCCACCGATTGTACTGGAGGGTTGTCAAGCAATGGAATATAGTCACGAACTCTAGGCTCTGAAATCGCTACTGGTTTCTCCTCAACCTCAACCACAGGGGCTGGAGAATTGACAGTATTAGCTAGAAGTTGTTGGTCTTCTGCTTCTTCAATTAACTTCATTTGTCTCAGGGTAAGCTTGTCGGATTTTTTGATGATTTTCTTAGTGTGTATCTCATTAGAAGTATTCATTGGCTGTTCCCTCGAAGGCATTGGCTTAAAATTTGGATGAGTAAATTTGGGAGAAGTTAGGTATAAATAATTTGCACAGAATTAACAAGGTACACCAAATCTATGGGAAATACGAGTCCCTTGTCGAGGAATTTATTAATTGTGTACAAATCTGTTTTCGGGTAGATGCCCCAGCATAATCTGTTGTACAGATGCAAGTATTAAGCGATCGCTTCTTTCCTCATGACTGTAACTCAAGACTGTTTTGCGCTTTTGACTCCTAATAAACAGATAATAGATGGTTGAGAGTTCTCGCTGTGGAGGAACAGCATTGAGAAACTTATCAAGTGATAAAGGAAAAATCCTGGTAGTAGATGACGAAGCCAGCATCCGCCGGATTTTACAGACGCGGTTAGAAATGATTGGCTACAGCGTAGTGACAGCTAGTGATGGTGAAGAAGCTTTGTCAGCCTTTCGTAAAGAAACTCCCGACTTAATCGTTCTGGATGTGATGATGCCAAAGCTGGATGGTTACGGTGTCTGTCAAGAATTACGGAAACAATCAGATGTGCCAATTATCATGCTTACAGCCTTGGGAGATGTAGCAGATCGGATCACTGGGCTGGAATTAGGGGCTGATGACTATATGGCGAAACCTTTCTCTCCCAAGGAATTAGAGTCAAGAATTCGCTCGTTGCTGCGACGAAGAAACGATAGAACAACTACTGCTGCTATTTCTAATTTGGGAGTAATGGTTGTAGACAATCTCAAAATTGATACCAATAAGCGACAAGTTTACAAAGCAGGTGAGCGGATTCCATTAACGGGTGTAGAGTACAGTTTACTAGAATTATTGATGAGCTATCCGGGCAAATCTTTTACCCGTGGAGAAATATTGCAGCAAGTATGGGGTTATAACCCAGAACAACATGCAGATACTCGTGTGGTGGATGTGCATATCTCACGCTTGCGCTTGAAGTTAGAAGATGACCCGGAAAATCCAGAATATATACTCACAGCAAGGGGAAGTGGTTACTTTTTTCAACGAATTGCTCAACTAGAGCATTAATCATGAAACCGCCAAATGTCACTTGTTTTCCGTACCCTTTTTTGCTGATCAGCCAGTTTGGGGTGAAAAGCTAACTCGGTTGGGAGTCAGCCCACAACCGATACCGTACCAGAAGGTATCAGAAAAAACTTTAGCAGCAGCAATTGAAGTAGTATTGGGTGATGAGGTCATGCGGAAGAAAGCCCAGGAGTTAGGTGAGAAAATCAGGGCTGAGGATGGTGTGGTGAATGCAGTTGAAGCATTTCATCGACATTTGGGTTTGATTGGGTGAGAAATTGCAGACAATTAAAATCATCACACCCACCCACAACATCGGTAAATATCCCAATGTGGAGGGGAATTAATGGAAAAGAAAAGTTGGCGATCGCTACAATCAATATTTGCAGTACTTATACAGAGGTGTGAATACCTACTATTGTATAAAATAAATTTTAGTGAAAAGGTAATAAATGTAACTTTATATACTTTGCTGAGATGAATAACTCAGTAGAGTATTTTTTTGAGAGTCACTGCCCTAAATATACTTGAATTTAACGGAGAGTCTGACCACATTCACGCATTAATTGAGTTTCCACCCAAGCTTTCAATATCTCAAATTATTAATGCGCTAAAAGGGGTATCTAGCCGTAGATATGGTCAGGCTGGATTTCCAAAGCCCTATGGAAAACAAGCCCTGTGGAGTCCTAGTTACTTCGTATCTTCCGTTGGTGGTACGCCACTAGAAGTTCTTAAAAAATTCATACAACATCAAGAAAAGCCGTGGTAAAACGACGGGGTTTTAAACCCATTTTTCAGATAAGCATAGAGATTTGACACCAATTTAGAGCATTTAAGCATAAGCAGAAGTAGATAGCAGATGCACAATCTCAGCCACGATTGTTTCTGGACTCTCAAACTTGACTAAGAACCGATCAAAGCCTGCATCCAAAGCCTTACGGCTTGAAACTTCCCTTGTATAAGAAGTGATGGCGATCGCTGGTAACTGTCGTAATAATGAGCTTGAATGCACGCGAATTTGCTTAATCAACCAGTCTCCATCATGAGCGGGCAACTTTATATTCGATAGTAAAATATCAGGATGACACAATTCAAGCATGGACAGGGCTGCTTCTGCATCGATAAAAGCCATTACTTCTGCGCCTGCTGTTTTCAGAATGAAGATGAGTAACTCTGCAATATCTGGCTCATCCTCTACTAACAATATCCTGATTCCAATAAGGTTTTGAAGCGAATTTAACTCGTTTTTTCGATTGTTCATTTGATATGTCGTCATGCCATTTTTCTATTTGCTAATACAGCTTATCTCTTCTATTTCAACGTTAATATCAGAATAACGCTTCAGTCTAATTAGACAAATTTGGTTAGAAAATATTATCAATATGAGGAAGTTAATTCATCGACTGACATCGTTCGATGAAAGAGATGACTCGCTAATGCGTAGTATGTCGTAGACAAGACTTAATCCCGAATTTCTCACGTATTGTGTGGTTCGGGTGGGGAGTGTGGGAGGTGTGGGGAGAAATTGAATAACTGCATATCAATGAACGCTGCATTATTGCCTCCCACCGCTCCCACACCCCCCATACTCACGCACATTTCTCACTTGTGAGAAATCCAGGTTACTACCTCGGTACTAAAGTCAGTTCCCGTGACAGTTAAAAACCTTCTTGCAGGATTGGACTCACTAGTAGTTCGCTTTCCCCAAAATTGCTGGGTGGAGGTCGGCAGGGGAGCAGGTTCGCTAGTGGGAGCAGAGGAGAGGCAAATACCAAGTTCTTTCCCCTCTGCCCCTCTGCTAACCACCTTTGCATTGTTTCCTTGGCAGACTACTAGTGGCTTAGTAGCTGGCGATGTCAACCAGGCGTAAACCTCCCTGGCTTACTTCCTTCCATTTTGCAATGAAGCCGTTCCAGTCACTGTCCCAGAGAATATATCCACCGCTCCCGGCACGGAACACTCCAGCAAAGAAGCGCTTACCGTTCTCTGTATAGGATTCAAGGCTAATCAGACGCAAGCCATTCTTACTCAATTCATCCCACTTAGCAGTGAAGCCAGACCAATCAGAGGCATATAGAGCGTAACCATCGGTGCCAGAACCGAACACCCCGTTAAATAACTGCTTACCGCCCTCAGAATAGCTCGATAAGTCAATCAGTCGGAGTCCTTTTTTGCTCTCTGCATCCCACTTAGCAGTGAACGCCTGCCAGTCCATGCCAACCCACAGGGAATAAGGGTTAGTTCCGGCTCGGAACACACCAGCGTAGAGTCGTTTGCCTCCGTCAAGGTAAGTTTGCAAGTTGATCAAGCGGAGTCCCTGTTTGCTCAGTTCCTGCCACTTAGCCTTGAAATTATCCCATTCCACGCCAGCCCAGAGAGCGTAAGCATCTGCGCCAGCCCGGAACACACCAGCGTAGAGTCGTTTATTCCCATCAACAAAAGTTTCTAGATCGACAAGCCGGAGGCCAGCCTTGGACAGTTCATCCCACTTGGTCTGGAAACTATTCCAGTCTCCTACCCAGAAGGCGTAAGGGTCATTGCCAGCACGAAAGACTCCAACATAGTGCCTGGGGCTGACTGGTGCGGGGGGTGAGGCAATCAGACCAGGTACATCGACCAGCCAACGACATTTAACAGTGTATATCCCTCCATGTCCTGTAAAGGTAAATTTACCTTCGGGAGATGAAAGGTTGTTCCACCCAGGACTGTTGACGTAGGCTGTGCCTGCTGCCGTTTGTAGATTAATGAGGGCAGTTCCAGGCGCGAAGATATCATCTTGAAACCAACTGATAATCCACTCTATCAACTTGTCAAGAACCCAGCCGAGGATTTTCCCTAGTACTTTGCCAATGACAGCCCCAATTTCCGCAGACCCTAATGCACCACCTACGGCTGTGCCAGCAGCGATGAGGGCATCCTCAATCTTTTGTTTGATTAGAGGGGCTGCTTTTTGCCAAGCATCTGTTAGAGCAGAGGCAAACCCGCCGTTATCAATCTCGGCAAGATAGACAAAAGCTGCATAGTTTTTAGGCCAAGCACTGGTCTTGGTGGTGTCGAATTGGTAAAATGCTTTACCTGGGAAGGGATAACTGACGACCGGGTTATCGTCCTCGTCAAAATCTCCTTTTGTGTTGTTTACATCAAAAGGTTTGATCTTGATGGTATTCCCAGCTTCGTCTATTGCCATACCTCCGATTTGAATTTCGTCATGCCCAGCTTCCGATCCGAAAGCGCCGTTGGTTTCGTCCACGCATCTGACTTCGGTGATGTAAAATCCAAGTGATTTTACCGTCGCTGGGGGTGTCCCACCACCGAATGTATGTATGGGGCTGGGTGCTGCGACTGGCTGGGCAAGAGTCCTGGTAAGAGGCAGTGCTTGAATCTGTTTCACTGCGGCAACCAGCTTGACGGCATCGAGTTCTAATGCGGGTAGACGGGTGGCAGCGAAACCCTTCTGACCGTATTCCTCGACGCTGAGAGTAGCGTAACGCCCAAAGGAAAGTTGCCGCTCGGCAGTTGTCTGGGCAGCAGTAGCACTCGCTATGGACTGATAGCCAGCTCTTTTTTCTGGGTTGCGTGTCCCAATTGCTAATCGGAAATTTTCTTCGATACTGTCCGGTGCAAATGCCTTGTCCTGGCTCATTGCAGCTGCCAAGAACGAGTATTGCAGCCCTTGGAACACATCTTGGGCGATCTTTAGCAATTCGGTATCGCTAAGAGGATCAATCGTGGAGAAGGTATCAGGGATACTTATTCTTAATTGCTCCCTTGATTGAATGACTGTCATAATTGTCCACTCCTTTTGTTTATATGAAAAATTGACAAAATTGTTAGCTAATTGGAAATAGCTAGAACTTAGTATGGGCTAGGTAGCTAGATTGAATTAGGTTGTAAATATGGGCAGAGTGAAGATAGTGGATTAAATTGGATATCTTTGGATAATGACTGGAGTTTAGACTAAGCCATACAAAATGACCCAGCAGGGCTGAGTTAATC
>NZ_JBDNJQ010000308.1:0-3407 GCF_051172895.1 Nostoc sp. CALU 1950
ACCCTCTTCAGTTCGACGATCTTGTTACAGAATATTAAGTCGCACATCGCGTAAGGTAAAAGCTTTGTAGAGTGAGGGTTGAAAAATACCATACACTGCAAATTGAGGTTTATTGCATATATAAACTGTCAAAGCAATAAACATACTCCAAAGTGAGAATGTGCTTGCCCAACCGATACCAGCTAAACCCATTGCTGGAAAACCCAGCTTGCCAAACATCAGTACATAGTTAGCAGCGATGTTGAGCAAAGTACCCAAAACTACAGTCACCATAACTAATCGCGGTTGCAACAGAGCAGAAAGAAAACTTTTAAGTACCGCAAAGCCTAAAGCAGGAATGAAACCCAGTGCGATCGCTCTTAAATAAGTCTGTGCTAATGCTGCTGTGTTAGCATCCTGCCCTAGCAGTAGGAGTAAACTACTTCCATTGCAAAACAGTAAAGCAATCGGTATTGCTAATATCAGAGATATCCCTAGTCCTAGCCGTACAATTGTCCCGACTTTCTCTTGGTTTCCAGCTCCGTATGCTTGGGCAGCTAAGGGGCTAACAGCAGAAACAATACCAGTAAACAGCAGCAGACAAAAGCCAAAGATACTAGCTCCTAAACCTCCAGATGCAATGGTCTGACTTCCTAGCCAACCCATCATTACCGTATCCACAAAACCAGTCGCTCCCTGAGCCAGTTGTGCCAAGGAGAGAGGTATGGCTAACAAGAGGCATTTCTTTATTTCAGAAAACATAATAACCCGATGGGGAGAACAGAGGGTTTTTGAAAAATGTAAACCTGATAAGTGGAGATGTTGCTTTTTTGGACTAAAGCCTTTGCTGTAACTGCCATGTGCGTAAAGGGTGAAATACGGATTATATAGCAAGCAATTGCCTTGGCTCAATTCATGCCACTAACTGATTGCAAAAAACTTCAATTGTTCCAGAATCAAAGCGTAGTTTACCGCCGCAGGCATCGCACAAAGCCGATCAGCAATCGTGTACAAGCGTATGCGATTGCTCTGGCATTGCTCAAGGAGCGTAAGCTTTCGCCAGTAGGGGTGCTTTTGTTTTAATAGCTGTGTTTCTTCAGTATGTGTGGGTTTAAATAATCGCATTGCTAACAAGCAAGCGATCGCTTTTGCTTTTATCTGGTGTACTACTTAATGTAGACAAAAGATTCGCTTTGTCAACACGGCGTTGATAAAATAAATGAGTAATTGAATGGCTAAAGAGGTGGTGCTAGTGGACATATCTTACATATCTCGCTTTGCGTGGAACGAACAAATGGCAAAGCGCCTAAGAGAGATGCGTGGGAAAATGAGCCGTGATGCATTGGCAGTAAAAGCAGGTTTTAGTAGGTCTTTTATCCACAATCTTGAATGGGGCAATGCAGCAAATAGACCAGAGTCAATTGATAAGAAAGATGCACTTGCCATCTGTCAGGCACTTGAAATACCTATTTGGCAATTATATCCAGCACTTGCATTAGACGTAGATAATCTTCAAAAAATTTGCTCTAGTCTCTTGACTAATGTCAACACCATGTAGTAAATTAACAATCATAGAGGAGCAAAGCGCCAGCCTCCCAGAAAAATAAAGAGGCGCTCACCATTGAACCTTGAAAATAGTAAATTTATTAATCCACCTGAGAGAGTAGCTGAGGCACTGGCGAAACCAGAGAAAGCGAGGGGAACAGGAAGGGAAATCGATTTGCGATGAATAAAAAGTTGCTACAGCATTACGGAAGTCGCTTTGAAGCTCGTTGCCGACTGCCGCCCGATCAAGGGATATGCTGCTGTAGCAAGCTCCAGTTACTGACTAGGAGCAAGCAAATATGAGGCTTCGCCAATTCTAGAGTGAGAGTGTTGTGCAAGCACAACAAACTAACCAATAAAAATAGGACGATCGCCGCTCTGGAAAAGTATGCGATCGCCCTTTTACCCATTTAAGAGGTATTTCTAATGATTACACAAGTTTCAGCCCCTACGCCAACAAAAGATCCGCTAACTACACAGGATCGCCAAATCATTGCAACCATCGTCAATCAGTCGGACTACTCAAAAGAGTGCAAGCCCGAAGATGTAGTGACTATCTGGATAAACTCGGATGATATCGTGTGGGTAAAAATGACCCACGGTTATGCTCGATACCACAAACAATCATTCAAACGCGCTGTTGCAGAGGTAAAAGCGAGTCTTTCTGCTCCAGTAAAGTGCAATCACAAAGAAGATGAGGAATTAAAACAAGCTTCTGAGAAAATTGGCTTGTTAGGTGATTGTGATTGGCTATCGTTGAGTGTCCAATACTATCCTGATAAAGTAATCGGTCATGCTGGTTGTTATATCTCTCACAAGGCTCGAATATTAATGCCACCGGCTGAATGGGATTTCACCCTGCCGAAGTGGAATATGCCTGCTGTCATCTGTCCAGACTGTGGTGGGCATGGGTGCGGTAACTGCTCGTATCGCGGGACTCGTGCAGAAGACTTGTGCGAACCAGTAGACGGCTATCTATTGACCTATGTAGGGCGCACTGACCTTCAGACGGCTCACAATGTATATCTGGACGGTGAATTCTTGGGAATTGTCTTCAAGGTCAGAAATGCTGATGAGTTATGGGAAAACGACCCCAAGACTTACTACTGGCGATGTACAGATGGAGTACGCTATTGGAGCATTAGGGAGGCTGTTAAATCCTTTGCCCTAGCTCCGGTGACTAGTGAAGTGCCACACGTTAGCTTAGAGTTAGCGGTAGCGTAAGATTAAAGAAATCTGAACAGTGGACAGGAGAAATTAGAAAACTGTCCACTTAGCAATTTGAAAACGAGATCCTTTATTTAAATGTAAAGATAGAAGCAAATCTAAAATTTTTGCGCGATCAAACATTACGTCGGCATCAGTTCAAACTTGAAGGGATAATACGATGTTTCAAGCTTTACCAGAACCAGTTACTTTTGAAGAATTTCTAGAGTGGAAACCAGAAAATGGCAGATATGAATTATACAAAGGAGTAATAGTAGAAATGCAACCAACAGGAGAACATGAGCTAGTTAGAGCATTTTTGATTAGAGAACTCAATTTTGAGATTCGCAGGTTTAATCTAGCTTATACTATTCCTGGTCAAGTATTAGTCAAATCAGTTGATAGGAAATCTGGTTATATTCCAGATGTATTAGTATTGAATCTTCCTAACTTGATCAATGAACCACTCTGGAAAAGAGCATCAACAGTTACTCAAGCAGAATCAATTCCATTAGCTGTGGAAGTTGTAAGTACAAATTGGCGTGATGATTATTTTCTAAAATTTGGTGAGTACGAGGAAATTGGGATTCCAGAATATTGGATTGTTGACTATGCTGCTCTTGCAGGGCGAACGCATCTTAATTGCTAATAAGAATTAGGAAGCAAATTCAAATATC
>NZ_JBDNJQ010000143.1:0-22303 GCF_051172895.1 Nostoc sp. CALU 1950
TAACATATTTTGGGCTGTTTTTATCGGATTTTTCTTAACATTCAACACTTTTGGTCTAGCGGTTGTACAAGGTTGTTTGATTCCTTAGAGATATCAAAATAAAACCCGTTAAAGTAGGGCGTGAAATCTCCAAAGGTTCCTGAACCATCATCATTTGGCAAGTCAATCATTAATACTGACATTCCCAACGCCAAGCATTGATAAATAATAGAGGCAATTATTACCGATTTCCCACTCCCGGTAGTGCCGATTACCATCATGTTTCTCGACTTTGATAGGTCAATGTGAACCGAGGATTGACCTTCGTCAGCAACTAATTCAAAACCTTGTTTATCACCGTGCGCTGTTTGAATGACTGGCGTTAAACCAATTACTTCACTGGCAAAGAAAGTGGCACGTCTGTTGAAAGGAAAAGTCAGCTGCGGTCGCTGTCTCAACAGCAAAGTGTCAAGCCAGATTGACCATGTATATTGCATTTCTCTAATCAACTCAGCCGGTTGATTGATATACCCTGAAATCAGCCTGCAAGCGTCGTCGATTTCGGAAGGAGAATTGCGATAAACAAGGATTATGACAGCTACATTTTCCGGGACATCACCCGTGTAAAGCTGCTTCTGAGCATCGACTGACCGCTCTGTATTAATTTGCGCTCCTACGTCAATAGTCTTTTTACTGGCGCTAGCGGAGGCATTTATTGACCGCCTCGTAATCAATTGTTGGGTAAGCCTAATCATTTTTTGATCGGCTGGGCTAATCTCTGTTATTATCTCGACATCATAAATAACCTCGCGTGAGAATACGTCCCATAAAAAGCGTACTTGCTGATAGGTTGAAGCAAATACCTCTGGTTTTTGGGCAAGCGTCATTACGCCGATATACTTCTTTTTGTCAGTACTCTGGTGGGGCAAACATACCCAGCGCCTATCAGCGTGAGGTATGCCGTTATTCAGAAGTACGGATGTAGCGTGCAATTGGTCGTTATACCGCGATGGGTTGGGCGCGGCTTCGTTAATCTCCTCCCTTAATTCACCAGTATCATAAACCAAGGTATGGGGCACTTTTACAGCCTTTGCACCCATTCTATCAACTAGGTCGTCCCACAATTGCTTGTCTGATTTTGGCGAGGGGAAAAAGCCCATCTCAGATAGTATTTGTTGATGCCGCAAAGAGACTATTATCGCTTTTTCAAGAACTTGAATTAAGTTTTGAAGACTGAGTTCAGTCGCTCCTGTTGGTGTGAATTTGCGCTGTAAAAAGTTTGCCAGTTTAACTATCGCTCTATCTACCGCGTCACCACCTTCGGTACCTCCTGGGCGGACAGTGAAAGTCGTGTAAATACTGAGCTTGATATCCTTGCGCTGATGATTACGTGTGAGTTCCTGCATTCGGGCAACCTGCCCCCAATCAAGAAACTCACTCTCAAGAGATACAGGGTTATCTAGCCTCTGGCAATAGCTTTCAATCACTTTGTCTTCGTCGCAAAACGAAGACCAACGAAAGGTGAATTTCTCACCCTCGGAGAACTCTTTACAGCCGTTCTCAAAAGCCTTGGCAATTCCCTCCAGTCTTTCTGATGAATTAAACAGTGGGTGAAAGCCAGTGCATTCATATCCGAATACTAATTGCAGGGTGTTGTTAGTGTCGCTTACTTGTTTTTTGCTCAACAAGTAAGCTCCGATTTGATAGTTCCCCTTTTTTAGTTTTACTAAAGTTGTTAAGTCTAAAAAGTCTTCAAAGGGTACTATTTTTTGATTACGAATACTGTTTTTTACCATAGCTTAGGCATCCCCTTGTCACCCGCCCTTTTTTTGTTTTGGGGCGAAGTATATCTGATATAGCCACGAGTGAAAGTTGGAACGCTTGGGAACACTCTTGACCAGAACAAGTAAGGACGCTTCCCAGATAAAACTATCACCGTGGCACTCAACCAAACCCCAGCCAGAAGTCCCCAAATTATTCCCGCCCCAAACATAATTGCGATGATGAAGCCCACGCAAAACATAAATAAGGCGACTGCAAACTGAAAGCCAGTAAAAATGCCTATTGTTGCATTTTGACCAAGTGACTGATTCACCCGTTTCATCGGCGATTTATTATACTCGCTCATCACTAGCAAGCGGCTGTAACGCCGTTAAATAATATGCTTTGAGCAATCCAAAGCACCAGGATTATGAAAAACACGCCTACGGGCTGTTGAACCATCTGCGTTACTTCCTGTCCTTCACCAATGCCGTTGGCAACTTTAAGCCCAGAAGCCACAAAGTATACAAACAAAAGTACTGTGATGGTTGCATTTATAACTGCCGGAAGTGCTTGAATCGCAGCCGCGCCGCCAGCCGCACCACCGCCACCAATACCACCAGCGCCGCCGAACATACAAGTCATTGCCACCTGGGCCGAATCGAACAAGCCCCACCCATAAGAGGGCATTGACTGCATGACAATGATTGTCGCCGTACCGGCAGCGTTTATGTGATGCTGATACTTGCGCCCAATCGCCGCGCTAGCCTTAGCAAGAACTTGAGATTGTGTTCTTCGCACAGAATTATTAGATGCCAAGGCAATTACTCCTTTTTTCATTGTTCTAGGAAAAATCTAAAAATCACCTTATTATCGAAGTTGGAAGTAACAAAAAATCTACTTCCAACTTCCCACTTCTGACTTGTTTAATGCTCTTTGTTGAAATTCACTTTCTATGTCAGCTAAAGTATGTTCCCTAGCTAGTGAGCGAATTTCCTGAAGTACTGTAATGTGACACTCGTATAATTTTGCATAGCCATCTAGACCACCTGTTTTTTTGTTGGTGAACTTCTGGAACTCTGGCAAGTACTTCCGAGCTATGTTCAAATATGCTTGTAGTTGTCTTGCAGAAACCTTTGGCTTTAACATCGCCGCAACTTCTGGTCTTGTTAGTTCTTCATTTTGCCAGGTAAACCTCCCTATCCCCATGACTCTGAGAACTTCTTGGAACTTCTAACTATACATAAAATACCCGCCTTTTTCGTGGCGGGTAATTGGCATTTGCAAAAATAGAGAAAATTATGCGGCGCTGTTCGGAGTATTAGCCGGAGAGTGGTTCTTGTTTACAAAACATAAAAGCCTTTCGCTTTTAAAGTATCTGCTTTCTTCAAGAATGTGAGCTATTTTCGGTAATTTCTTTACCCAGTAAGCATTTCAGAAATTAGATGTCTTTGTCCTGGAACTTTACCTTGATTTATCCATTTTTCATCTAACAGGGCGCAAAGTTGGTAGACAACAAAATGGGGATTTCGTTTCGCTTTTCCTTCTAGACCCCAGCTCCGAACAGTAAAATCTGCGTATCCTAAAATGCGTGAAAGTTCGGGGTAGGTTAATTTCCACTTCTTCTTAAACTCTATTGGGTGCATAGTATTTATCTGATACTTGCATAAGGAACTTATTTAATATTTATAACATAATTAATTAGTCAAATCTTTATAATCTCGTGTCAGAGGATAAATAATTTTATTATATTTATTTATCTTAATATCTTGATAAAACATATTAGCTATTATCGGATTTATCCAATTTATCTATAATAGAGATATTCTCTTTTAACCAATCAATTTTATGTCCAACACAGATCCTAATTTTCAGCAACTCTTTCAACCCAAAAGTCAAGTTAATGAAGATAACGAAAATCCCACCCTATTAGCCAATCGCCTAACTCCCACTGATGACCAAATCAAAGACTGGCTACAGTCACCACAAATCAAACAGTGGCTTACAAAACTACTAATGGGCATACCGAATAATCTCAAGGTAGAAGCGATAAATACCATCATCAAAAATGTTATACAAAACCCAGACAAAGACTATCGAGTACAATTCGGTAGTTCAACTATTGGAGTCGATGTTTTACGGTGGCAAATCTGGGCATCCTATAAATTACCTTACGCCAGTGGAATCAAAACTCCTGATTGCCCCTATACTTTGAAAAAACATTTGGATGTTTCCAACCAACTTCCCGGATGACATAATTCCGTATTTTCGTTAAATTCCCACACAATACCCGATCTATTCTTCCCAAAAGCGCCATGCTTAACTATCCATTCTTACCAAAACCATTATGCTTAACTGCCATTAACTTAGCAGATGAATAAACCTTGTATTGAACTAAATTTGATGACGTTCACAGAAACATTTCTTCACATCCATTTTAGGCTCTAGCCCATGAACAGCTTTCATCGCACAAGGATATTCTTTAGAGTTAGTAAGCTAATTGGATTTTCGATTTGGGACAATGAGTTAGCTTTAGAGCTACCCTTGTAGAAGAACAGAATCTCTCAACTACTCTTTGACTCATGATCAGGCTCCTTCAAGTCGAAAAATTTCCGATTCTGATGTTGCCGGAAATCGAGGCGTATTTAGAAAGTGGACTATTTCGTGGGATTGGCAAGAAAACTGCTCAAACTTTGGTCAATTGCTTTGGAAGTGAGACTTTATCGATATTAGATAACAACCCCGAAAAACTTTACACTGTTCCCGGACTAACTCAATATCGTATTGATGGTATTACCAAAGCTTGGTCAGAGAGTAAAAAGAATCCGAACTTGGGAGTGATTACCCAACTTTTGGCTGTGGGAACTTCATTGAAGTTAGCTTTGAAAATTTGTGACTATTACGGACACAAAACTTCATATATTCTGCAAAACAATCCTTACAGATTAATTGATGACATTGACGGCATCGGTTTTAAAACTGCTGATGAATTAGCCATATCTCTTGGTATCCCGCTATACAGCGATACTCGTTATATCTCAGCTTTAATCCATGTTTTAAAATCCGGCTTGCGTGAAGGGAATTGTTTTTTACCGTCTGAGCAATTAGTAAGTATTGCCACTGACCTGCTTTCTTCACCACAGCATACGCCCGATGTTCAATTTTTAAATACAATCATTCAACAGTTACTCGAAAAGGGAACTTTAGTTTCGGGTGATGTTGGTAATAGTGTTTATCTCAAAGCTGCTTATCGGGCTGAACTTTCTGTGACTTTGAAGATTCTTGCTCTCCTTGACCAACCAACTCACCCCACTGAACATTTAGAACACTGGTTAGCCGAATTCCAAACTACTGACTATCGCCAACTTTCACGTTTAAGTGATGAACAAATCAGCGCCTTGATGATGGCAGCCAAACATCCAATTAGCATTATTACTGGTGGCCCTGGTCGAGGGAAAACTTATGTACTGAAAACCTTAGTTGAATGGTTCATTCATACTGATAAAGCGATTGCACTTGCCGCTCCAACAGGGAAAGCTGCTAACCGGATGAAAGATGCTACAGGCATTGAAGCAACTACTATTCACCGTTTATTGCAATGGCAGGGGCATCAACAGGTTTTTCTTTATAACGAGGATAATCTTCTAAATCTTGATTGTCTAATCATTGATGAATTTTCAATGGTTGACATATTTCTGTTCAATTCGCTGCTCAAAGCCTTGGACAAAAAAACCAGAATTGTACTGGTAGGGGACTTTGATCAATTACCCAGTATTGGCGCGGGAATGGTCTTGCGGGATTTAATTGTTTCTGAACTCGTGCCAACAACTTTCTTACAGACGATTTATCGTCAACGGCACGAAAGCCCGATTATTTATGCCGCTAATGATGTCAATTCTGGCATAGTCCCTACACTGCACAATTTTAATCAAGTTTCTGATTGGATGGATGTCGGTGACTGTGCAATGATTCAAAAAGATTCGCCCCAAGCGACCTCCCAAGCCATCGTTGAGTTGGTTAAAGCTATTGGCCAGTCAGGTGTTGATTTAAATCAACAACTAATAATCTTAGCGCCCCAAAAACAAGGAGACTGTGGAGTTCACAATCTCAATCTGCTTCTTGCCCCCATCTTTAATCCCAAACAAGAAAATCAACCACAAGTTGTCTCTGGGTCGGTTGTCTACCGAGTCGGCGATCGCGTAATCCAGCTGAAAAACCGTTATGAAACTGTCCCGCCTGTGATGAATGGCGAGATCGGTCAGGTTATTGCTGTGGAGCCGGAAAAATTTCTGCTTACAATCTCTTGGGAGGGTGGCGCAGTTGTTAATTATTATCCTGGAGACTTCGAGCAAATTATGCACTCGTTTTGTATAACTTGTCACAAGAGTCAAGGTAGCCAATTTCCTTATGTGATTTTCCCATTGGTCAGGGCTAATTACCGGATGTTAACCCGTCAGCTGCTCTACACGACTATGACTCGCGTAATGGGTACATTTATCGCAGTTGGACAGCATGAAGCATTGAAAACTGCTGTCGCTACTGATAAACCCGCCCAGCGTTTTACTGGACTAACCAATCTCCTCATTTCACCTGTTGAGCAACTTAGTGAAATCTGGCAGAGTTTGAGCAACACCAGAAAAACCACTTGTGCGGCAACATCTGCGTCTACTGTTACTGTCGCTTCTAGGCTACAACAACGCCAACTGACTGCAACACAAGGACAGATGACTACTATTGGTAGTCTTGCACTACAAATGTATGAGTCTAAATATGGTTATCGTCCGTCAAAACAGCCCGAACTTGTCGGCAAGTTTCGCTTTAATACTTATCACTATGAAACTACCGCAATTGAGTTAATTGATTCAGCAATTGACGCAGTTCTGCTCCAATAATAAAACCCATGCCCAAAATGAGAACAACGGTCGCATCCAACCAGACTACTCTTGAAGTACACTTTTAACATTTATGGCTATTCCAGCAGCACAGTTAAAGATCGGGCAATCGGTGAAGTATCTGATCGGTACTCGAAGCGGCATGAGTGCAGCAATAACTGATATCAGCAAATCATCTCTTAGTCTCAAAAATACTCATATTGTTACTTTGACTTTCGATGACGATTCATTGCCAAATCACTTAAAAACACAACAACTAACTGTTTATGACGAATTGCTTGAAGGTTGTGAAATAATTACATTTTAAAAAATTAAAATATCGTTGGTTGCTCGGCATCGCAATTTGCCGACCAATGGTCGGCAAAAACTTAATTATGATTCTCAAAAACTAATCCTTTATATGAGCCAAGATCAAGGGTGTTAAAAAGAGCGGGAATTTGCAGACCACCATACCAAACGATGTCTGTGCCTTCCCTTATGCCCTCTGTATAAATGCGTTTTTGTAATATAAAGTACTTTGATTGACGCAATTATAATTACTGTAGGCATCGCTATGCAGTATAATTTTCTGTATTATACTCATCTAGGTAAATAGGCTAAATAAACCTCCCATCAACTTATTTTTTTACCTAGATAAGTATCATGATACAGCACAGGAATTTCATTCCATGTTAAAGTTGTATTTTTAACTGTGTAATTTACGACATCATAGACTAACTCGCAATCACCTAAACATCCTTCGCCCATTAGGGAGCATCTTGGCGTTCGTAAATAGAATTCATTAAAGTAAAATGGCACATCAAATTGGGATAATCTCTTTTAGTCGTAAATATTTTTACCCCTGACCAAGATGCCAGCGCCTTTAAAAGTTGACCTGTCACCAATAGAAGATCAAGCCCTACTAGCACTCACTCAAGCAAAAGGTATACCACCAAGAACTCAAAGTCGTGCCACTGTACTACGCTTATCAGCCGCTGGATGGACAGTGCTAAAGATCGCACAATACTTAAAATGGCATCCACAGACTGTACGCGACACAATTCATCGCTGGTACTGGGGCAAACTCGATAGTTTGTGGGATTGTTCGCGTCCGGGTCGCCGTCGCCGATGGCATAACCCAAATATCAAGTCTCTGCTTCAATTCAAAATATCTTTATTTAGCTATCAACTTATTTTTATTTTATTTTCTTACATCTCTTACATCTATTTAATGCTATTTCTCCACAGTCATGGCGTTTCTAATACTTATGCAGTCAAAATTTACAGGCAGTACAAGGATGAAGCACTCGCTACTCTCACCAGCAATCCCTACCAGTTAGCTGCTGACATCTACGGTATTGGTTTTCTGAGAACTGATAAAATTGCCTTTAATTTAGGAGTTGCAGCTGATAGTCAGTTCCGTTACCGTGCTGGTTTAATTCATGTTTTGAACGAAGCTGCTGCCGATGGGCATTGCTATTTACCCCAGCCAAAACTCATTGAGAATGTTATCAAACTGCTAACTACAGCAGATCACACACCCGAAGAAAATGCCCTCGCTGATATTATCAAAGATATGGCACTCAAGGATGACTTAATCCGCGAGAAAAGCGAAGACCAAACGCTGCTATGTTATCTACCAACGTACTTTCACACCGAACAGAACCTTGCTCAATTAATACAATCTAGATTTTGCCAACCAGTTGCACAAGATATGCCTCGTGTTCGCGCCTGGATTGAGCGCTTCACCAAGAGTCATAAAATCAAACTTTCACCACAGCAACGGCTAGCGGTAGAAATGGCTGCATATTCAAGGGTAATGATTCTTACTGGTGGCCCCGGTTGCGGTAAAACTTTCACCACCCACACCATAGTCTCTCTGTGGAAAGCAATGGGCAAATCTATCGCCTTAGCTGCGCCAACTGGACGCACTGCTCAACGCCTGAGTGAAATCACACAACTCGAAGCCAAGACGATACACTGCTTGTTGGAATTTGACCCAAAGACAATGGGCTTCTTACGCGATAATCAAAACCCTTTACCCCATACCGCAATTGTCGCCCTAGAAGCTAGTATGCTTGATTTGTTTCTGGCATCTTCTCTGGTAAAGGCGATACAATACGGTTCCCAACTACTGCTAGTGGGTGACGTTGACCAGTTACCCTCTGTCGGTCCGGGTCAATTCCTTGCTGACTTGATTAATTCTGGTCACGTTCCGGTGGTGCGGTTGACCAAGGTATTTAGGCAAGCCCAACAGAGCGCAATTATCACCGCCGCTCACCAAATTAACCGAAGCCAGTTTCCCACTATTGAACCGATTTCCGATAATCCCGTGTCTGAGTGTCTGTGGCACGGCGGCGGTCATCACCCCAAACATGGTGTTAAAGCAATATCCGAAATCATTACAGACTTGATTCCCCGCCTCGGTTACAATCGAGCTACTGATGTGCAAGTGCTTTCCCCCATGTCGCGGGGTTTGCTTGGGACTCGTAACCTCAATACCGTATTACAGCAGTTGATTAATCCGCCCAGTCCCGACAAAGTAGAGATTACCACGGGCGGGAATTTATTACGAGAAGGCGATCGGATCATTCAACTGACTAATGATTATAATCACGAAATTTTTAATGGCGACTTTGGAATTATCAAGACCATTGATCTTGAAGAGATGAAAGTTACTGTGCAGTATGGTAAGCATACTGTCGTTAGGACCAGAGCAGACTTAAATCAAATTGCCCTCGCCTGGAGCCTCACCATTCATCAAAGCCAGGGGTCAGAATATCCGGTAGTGATTCTGCCAATCTATACGCAGCCTTATATGATGTTGTCTCGTAAACAGTTGTACACAGCATTAACTTGTGCCAAGCAGTTAGTGATTGTCGTTGGTTCCAAGAAAGCGATATCCAAGGCTTTGCGTTCTACTGACGACCAACTGCGATATACGCGATTACAGCAGCGGTTGGAAAGCGCTTTTTTGCACCCGACGATTGCAATTTAGAAATGTTCAACTTAACAATTTCACCCGGCTTGCGGTTGTTGCTCTCAATCAAGAGTGAGAAATCTGGTAGCTAGCCCGCATTTCTCACTCTTCTCAAGGCGTTTGATGGAGCAGAAGAGAAGTAATGAGTAATGAGTAATGAGTAATGAGTAAAAACTTCTTACTTCTTACTCATTACTTCTCTAGCTCCCGTTTGCGGTTCTAGAAAAAAAGTGTCTTAAACACAAAGCAATCAAACCGCTCTCAAAAAAATAAACTAAAAATGACTCTATAGTTTTATGGCGTGATAGCGATAAAAGAGTGGGCTATCCAAATAAGGCATCAGAAAGCACCGAAGCAACAAAAGCAGGGGAGAATTTTGTCCAAATTCTTTAAAATAAGCACCTTTGCCCGGTTGAGTCGATGGGGGATATTATTCCCCGCACCTCTCAGTTAGATCCGTGCGTACCCATTTCTGTGTACACGGCTCCCGATGTTCTTAGCTTGCGCCTTTGCTCATGTGCTTGTAATTGTGGCAACTCTCATGAATTGCTTCCAGATTATTTTTCTTCCAGTTGGCGTGATTTCCATCGATGTGATGCAGATGAATCCGTTCTTCATCGATGAATTTTAAACCGCAGGAGGCACATCTATGGTTTTGCTTTTTAAGAGCAATAGAAGTTTCGCCGTCGTAGAGCTTACTATTACGTTCGCTCCAGTAGGCTGTGTTTCCGTCATAGGGGGATTTAGTTCCTTTGACCATGACGTGTTTATTTTCGGAGTAGGAAACTGTTGGGAATGCTTTGTCTAGTAATTTCTTGCTAGAGTAGCGGTCTTGCTTGGTTTCCTTGTTCAATACCGTGTAAGCTCTTTTTTGGATGTGGTATAACGAGTTTCTAGACCCGTCCATCTTGCAGAACTTATGGTAATTTCTCCAACCTCTAACTATTGGAGCCAGCCTTGTGGCTTTTTCCTTAGCACCATAATTCGAGTTGTTGACGATGTGTTTTACTTTCTTACGAAAAGCTTTGAAGTTATCCACTGAGGGAATACTTTTGAACTTTCCGTTTTTCTGGACTTTAAAGTGCCAACCGAGGAAATCAAACCCATCTGTCGCGGCGGTAACTTTGGTTTTCTTTTGGCTTACATTCATTCCGCGTTTGCGGAGGAACTCGCTGATTCTTTCAAGTATCTCTATCGCGTTATCTTCGGGTCGGAGTATAATAACCATGTCATCCGCGTATCGGATTGATGGTTTGACAATACTCTTTTCTGAGGTGTTGTCTGTGATACTTTTACCGAATTTGTATTCGGTGTGGTATCTGTGTATACTCTCAATCCCATTGAGCGCGATGTTGGCTAGTAATGGGCTAACCACTCCCCCTTGCGGTGTACCCTGTTCGGGGAATTCTGGGTTTACTCCAGCCTTGAGGCATCGGAAAATACCGAGTTTTAAGCCTTTGGGTGCGATGAGTTCGTCCATTATTGCTGAGTGGTTAATCCTGTCGAAGCATTTTTCGATGTCGAGTTCTATCACTCGTTTTCCTATTCCATTACAAGAAGAGCGGAGGTTGTTATAGATGTACCTTTGTGCATCGTGAGCAGAGCGCCCAGTTCTAAACCCGTAACTCCTAGCGTGGAAGGTGGCTTCGTGTGCTGGTTCGAGCGCATATTTTGCGAGGCATTGCCAAGCTCTATCCGCGATGGTTGGTATTTTAAGCATTCTGGTAGTTCCGTCCTTTTTAGGGATAGGGATTTCCCTTAGTCCTTGATGTTTCCAATTTCTACTATTCATTTTCAGTAGTTCTTCAAGATTGAAGCGTTCTTTAAATGAGAGGGATTTCTTACCATCAATACCCGCCGTCTTTTTACCAGCGTTTAGCTGAGATACAAGTCTAATTGCAAGAAATCGAGCCGAGGTGGATTTTAGAATAAGCTTTTGGAGTAACCTAGCTTTCCGCTTGTCTCCAACAAGAACCGCTTTATACACACGCTTTTGGAGGCGGAAAAGGTTTCGGCGGAATTTCTTCCACGGTAAGGCTTTCCAAGATTCACTAGTTTTGTAACTGTGTCTAATCATTTTCTCTTCTAGAGTTTGTGTATTCTGAACACCTCAGACCAATTACGGTCTGTCCTACCCGAATTGTGGGGATTCCTCCGCTCGTCTGGGCTACTGAGGGTTCGACTGCCCCTAGACCCACAACTCGTTTTTATTCGTTCCCTCGGAGAGATTGATTGTTCCGTTAGATGTAGCCAGTTTGACTGCTAGATTCCCTGGACTCTTTGCCGTTATTGAAAACCTGATACGGCGGGAATGTATCTCTAGCGAGGTCAGGGATTTTGTGTTGCGCCCTGCCCGTTAATAAGTCGCTTTTTTTAGGCTCTATTTCATCGTGGGAACTCCCTGTTAGCGCCAGTGTCAACCCGCAACGGTCGTCTGATTGCGCCCTGTTCCCAGCTTCACTCTACAAGAACCGAGCTTGTTCGGTGTGGGCAGATAAGGAGTCAATTCTGAGTCTGAATGGCAAGACTTGCACTTGCATCTGACCGAGAGTTCAGCCTTTAGTGACAGTAATCTGCTGTCAGGCTGGCTTAGTTATGTACGGGCTGGATACCGAGATTCACTAGGCAACGAATCGCGCGTTTTCTTTAACCAAAACATGCACCTGTAATCTTTGTGTAGTCAACTGTTAGAAGTATGCTCTTTGTTCTTATACATCACTTATTAACTATGAAGTCATTTTTAGTTTATTTTTTTCACCTATTTTTAGGTTTTTCAATATAGGTGTATTTTTAGGGGGAACCACAAAAAAAAGATACCAGCCGTGTTCTTAATTGCTTGTTGGGCGGCGTGGATCTGGACTGGATCGTACTTTCGTATCTTTATGAGCGGGTAAGTGCCTTACCACCCAAATCGGGAAAATTGACTCGCCTGAAGATGAAGCGATCCTGCGCTACTTAACTAGATACCTACACTTGAAAACAATGGCGGCAGTGGGCTAGTACAGTATTAGTACAAAGCATCTGCGGCGATTATTTTTCAAAGGAGCGTGCCTTTGTGCGATACCTTCTCTACGAGACCTACGCGAACGGTAAACGTTCCGCAGGAAAGCTGTCACCCATGCCTGAGATAATGGGAAAAGACCGGGGGTGGTTTCGGGAGAGCAAAGTTGAAGATTGATAGACATGGGAGAGCAAAGATTCTCTCGCCAGAAGAAATTCAACTTCTGTTCTCGCAGGGGGTAGACTCGCTACGAGACAAAGCGCTGTTTGCAGTCATGCTTTACACAGCGTGCCGGGTGAATGAAGCAGTGACATTGCTTAAGCGCGATGTCTATGACACCAAAGGAAAAGTCAGAGCCAAAATCACCTTTCGCAAAGGAAACACTAAAGGTAAACTGGCTACCGGTGCCATTCCCGTAATTCAAGAATTGCGAGTCAGGCTGCAAGCATATAAACCGCGTGATGATTCCCCTTGGCTGTTCCCTGGAAATGCTGACCACTCCAGAGCCAATAACCACCTGCACCGGGATTCGGCATTGTGGATATTGCGAGTCGCTTGCAAAAAAGTAGGAGTTGAAGGCGTAAGCTCTCACAGCTTTCGGCGCACAGCACTCACCTCGATGAGTAATGCCGGAATTCCCTTAAGAGTGATTCAGGAAATTTCTGGGCATCGCACGTTGGACGAGCTGTACAAGTACCTGGAGGTAAGAGAGGATCAAATATTGGGAGCGGTATCATCTTTAGCACTACTTGCTCCGGTTTCGTCAGACGACTTCGGGAAACCCTGTTTAGTCGAAGTGACCGATAATTCAGTAAAGGAAAGGCATTGACCCCATTTTACCAAAAAATCGATTTAGCAAGACAACAACCGCGCAATTGCTGAAAGCGAAAGTAAAAATTGCTCCAAAGATACGGTTAGTTATGAGGAAGGTTTAGCTCCCCTCCATAGGCAACACTTCTTCACTTAGCAAGGCGTAAAATTCTGGTACTGCCGACTCAAGCTTACGCAGTTCATTTGCCGCGATCGCTTCAAGTTCCAGCACCGTCTCCCAGCGCAAATCCTCAACCCATCGCTTAAGGATGCCCTTAATCGCATAAACCCCCTGCTTGATACCAGAGCGAAGCATTTCCACACAGTGGAGTAGCGTAATGCGATCAGTGAAGAGAGCAGAGGGGCAGGGGGGCAGAGGGGCAGAGGGGAAAGAACTTGTACAAATTTCTTCTTTGTTTCTCAACTCCTCTGCTCCTCTGCTCCTCTGCTCCTCCGCTCCCCTGCTCTCATCTGTAGTATCCTCCCCTTGGCAATGGGAGTTCCCTATAGCATCAAGGGGGGGGATGGATACGGGCTGCTGATTAAGTCCAGCACTATACACAGCAGGGGTTTGGGGAGCATAATAAGTTCGATTTTCTTTTTGATTACGCTTCGTTTCACGATGAGCAATTACATGCATTGCAAATTCCAATTGCTCTTTATCTAAAGAGAAAAGTTTCACCTGTTGACCCCGTTTACCCTGCTTACGAAAGGTCAACTTTAGCCCCAGCTGCTCTACTAAAGTGGCTAGCAACCAAATAGGTTTACAGTCACTGGGAATAGTAAACCCAAGAATTGCTTTAACGTGAGCAGCACAATGTATAGCGATCTCCGTCATCTTGAGTAAGGTGGAATCCGAGGCAGTAACTTCATCACCCCTCACTAAACTTAAGAGAATCTGATGCAGCCCCAGATTAAATCTAGCCAGCCACCGCGCCGAATAATTGCCCCAGTCGATGCACAAAGGTAGATTGTCGCGCTCGGTGCGGTCTTTTTGGGTGACAATTGTTGGTGGTGTAGGATAAGTTTGCCCAGTTTTGGGGTCAGTAAACGATTCTTCGGGTGGGGCTAAAATGGCTTCAAGTCCAGCAATTGCTCTAATTAAGCGGCCACCTTTATCCATTTCTACGAGTGATTCGGTTACTTCGATGCCGTAAGAATCAGAAATGCGGAATTTTTCGCATTCAAAAATTTCATTAGGGTCAAGGTAATCTTTGCTCTGACGGGCGCGGTACTCGCTCAAAGTAATATTCTTGGCCTTGGCAACAGCCGAATTGTGGGCACTATCCAAAGCTTGTGCTGCTGCTTTAAGACTTTCGAGAGATTGAGGATCTGAATCACTGCCCACATATATAAATGTATTGCCCATTTCTGTGAGAAGCGATCGCAAGTCATCACGCAGATTATTGAGAGAATAGTGGCGGTTAGCCATAATTTGACAGTAAGCCTCAAGCGCCCAATCTTTCTCTGCGCCCCGCTTACCCGTTTCTCTGTCAATCCGCAACAGAAAAGCGGTCATTTCATTGGTTTGGAGCAAGCGCTCTTTAATCTTGGTAGCATTGGTATCCTTGTAACCAAAGGGAGGACGCTTTGCCACCCAAATATGAAACGGGACTTTCGGGCGATAGCGGTAAAGCTGTTGGGCGCATTCAGTAGCAGTTTGGGAAACGCCGTGAAACACACCAAATACTAAGTCAAAATGATACTGGGAAATATCGACACCAGTACCGAGACTGGGAGAGGCGAACAAGGCATCAAAGTTTTTGACGGCGTTGGTGATATCTTTGATGAAAGCGACATTCTCATCACTGCCAGAATTGTCAGAGTGAACCGACCAGATACGATATTTTTTTTGTGTATGTGATTTTTCGGAGTTAGATTCTTCGTATTTGATTGTAAAGGATTTGTCGAGTTTTTTGATGAAACGCTTACTGTCGCTGGCAACCATAACTTTTTCACCAAGCATCAGCGCTGCCGAGATTTGGGCGACTATGGCGCTTGAATTATCCCCCTCGTACCAATAAATTGTGCGCTCCCCGTTTCGCCACTCGTTTTTAATGATGTACGGGACTTCACCTTTTGGTCGCATCGCAAGAAAGAAGTTTACCGTTAAATCGTCCATGTGTGCATCAGCGATGACGACCAGAGGCGCATTGTATACTATATATTCCAGTACCTCCAAAATGGCGGCGCGATGTTGTTTGCAAGTATTACTGTGCAGCAGGTGGGTAAGGTATTGGCAGGCTTCATCTATAAATATGCAACCGTAGGTGAGAGACTGAGTATTCAGCTTGTGCAAGCTGTCAATAGTAATACTAAGGGCTTGAGCCTGGGCTAAACCTGTGTAACCCAAGTCTGAATACATCGCCGTCCGCAAGCGTTCGGCAAGATTTTTCAGCAAATTTACGCGATGCCCATTGTTGAGAAATCTGGCATCGGGGTTTTGGTCACGCCACCAGCGCATAAGTTCAGTTTTACCAGTACCCATGTCGCTCCAGAGTACGACTAGTCCTGATTTGGGGAAATTGAAGGTAGGGGATTTCTTCGATTTGTCTGAATTAACTCCGCCAGAATCGGTAGACTCCTTCTTTGGAGGATGTCCTTTTATAGATGGCGTGAAAAGTTGTTCCTTTTCAAGCTCATAAAGCTCAGGCACTCTCAAGCATTTTTCTTCAAGTTCAGGAATGCACAAAGCCTCAGAGAGATACTTGATATTAACGGTGACATCTGGTTTGTATTTGCTAAGTCCCCATTTTTTAGCCCGATACGAGCGTTGGTAATCGGCAAGTGATTTGGCATCGTCTATAATTGCAGTCAGCAGAGCATTGGCATCTTCACTGCGACTAACTACAAAATCATCAACGCCTTTTTCTGGCCCCGGCAGTAATGCAACTTCACATTTAGAACCTGCCGATTCGATTGCTTTTGCAGTGCGAACAGTGGCTTGGTAAACTGACCATCTGGTTTTAGAAGAAGTTTCGTAGTCAAAAAGAATTATGAACTTGCGCCCCGCCTGAGCCATTGGTACTAAGTCAGGATGCAATCGTTCATCAAAATCCCGTCTTCCGACCCGCCCGTTCCAAATTCCCGGAAGTGCGATCGCTACAAACCCCAAAGAGAGCAAGCAAGCGGCTTTCTTCTCCCCTTCGCATAAGATAATCGGAATCTCTGGATGCTGCTTTATCCACTCCCAAAATATTAATGGATTGAGTTGATCCAGCAAGCGCAGCGCTAAAAGTGAATGATAGCGCTTAATTAAATAACGCTTTGCAACTTTGTCCCAGATAGGGTTAGCGACATCGAAGTAGGTAACACGGTTGGGGGTTTTGGGGGGTGATTCGTACTTAACTGGCTTGCCTTTTTCCCAATCAATGCGAGGAAAGTTCGGCTTAATCCGCCCCCACTCCATTGGTTGCCAGTTTTTAAAGGGGTCAAGTGACTGAATCCACGTCCCACCCAGTAATAGGTGCTGATACATTTTGATGTATCCATCTGTTACCCGACCCGCATTCTTACGTGGGATTTTATCAGATATGAATAGGAAATCATAAACTGATTCTCCCTCAACGTGAAAGAAGTTGCGCTTAATCAACGCCGGATGAATGGCACTACCAACTGTCAGCTCATGGTATTCGGCAGCCGTGAGATTGTTTGGATATTCAGTTGTCGCTGCGTTCATCGGTTCTCTCCAAAGAATTTTTTAGGGAGAACTCTTTCAACCTGCGAAACCCTTGCTCTAGCCTGGATATTCCGAAAATTTCCCTTCGTCACAGCACAAAATTGCCATGCGAAAGCTGCACTCGACCCCATGCGCTCTACTACTGCGCTCTTGGGGCGTTCTTTATTTATCACAATATTTTCCCCTGATAACTCGGTTTACAAGCTTCAGAGGGGGTTGTTGCGCCGCTAAGGGTTTTTAACTACGAAATTCGGGTTTTTTCTTAATCAAACTTAATATCTCGCCCCTTTGAGGAATTTCAACAGCAAAAACTGCCACACGAAAAGCACCAGTTTCGTGTGGTTTCTCGTATAATACAAGAAGCAGCGTGGACTTAATCTCTTTTGACCAGTTAGTGGAATCAAGTCGCCAAACTTTAACTACCACCGCTTTGGTTTTTGTGAGATAACCCCGCTCTGGAGTTATTTAGTTTTTTGCTCCTTGGACAAAGCGTTACTTCTTAAGTACGTTTTGTCCTTTAAATTTTGTGTTCCTGTATATTTACCTCCATCTTTTGTTCGTTCTGATCTTACAATGCCCTCTGTGTTTAACGTTGTTTTGATTTTTGCTTTTGACCTCCACGTTTTTTAAGGATTCTTTTAGGGGTAATCGAGGGTTGGTAGCACCTCTGTGTAGGGTAGATTACCCTGTAATATTATGAAAAGCTTTTGCTTAAGATGCGACCGCTAAATTTGGCAAAGCATTGGATACACGCACCAATCCTTGTGGATCGGTTAAGATATACTTTTTAATTACTGGCTGGAGAGTAAAACTAATTTCTTTAGTAACTGGATTTTTACTGCTTTCAATCAATGATTGTTTTTCCAGATTTTCTAGTGCTTTAATCAACTCTAAAGTTGACACAGACGCTTTCTGTCTCTGCCTGATATCACTTAATAACTTGGCAAAGCTAATAAATTCTGTAGTTGAAACTATCTCCTCTGCTGTGTAAATCAGAATTTTTCGCTCAATTTCTGTCAATACGTGACCAAAAACATGATTAAGCATTGCTTCAAACTTACTACTGACAAGAGTTGTTGGGTTTTGAAAAAATACTTGTGTACTGCCAGAAAAAAAGTGATTAATTCTCTCAATTACTGCCTCTAGTTCCGAAGGATTACCACGATAAGTTTGAATTAATTGATGGCACTTTTCTGTGTCAGTCAATCCTTTTTCAGACAAAAACTGCATTGCCGCATCTTCATCTAAACCTTCAATTCTAAAAAATCGAAGAGGTCGCTTCGCTACTATCAGATCATTCAGCTCATCAAGCAGAATTCGATTAGTCAAGAGCAAACAGCTTTGATGCTGTTCTTCTACTAAACGGCGAAAAAATAGTCTGTAATCTAGTCGTTGCTCTAAATTTTTTGTCTGAAATAACGCTTCAGATTCATCTAGCACAACCAAGCAACGGCGTGATTGCATCTGCTTCATCAACATTGTAATCATTGCTTGAGTATACTTAGGTGAGCTTGAGGGTGTTTCTAAAGGCTCAATTATATCTAACAGTTCGGTTACTAAATCCTGAAGTAGTGGTGCATGAGCAACTGATTTCCAAATCAAATAATCAAATCTAGGTTGAGATTCTGCACTAATTTCCGCTAGAAGTTTTGCCGCTAATGCAGTCTTACCGATTCCTGCTACTCCTACCAAGGATATACATCGCTGTTTAGCTATTAATTCTTTTAAAAGAGTTAGTTCCTTTACTCGTCCGTAAAAACTAGACACATCAGGTAGTTGTCCTCCCAGAACTTGTATTAAGTCGTTGGCAGGGAAGTTCGGCTCCTCTTTTGGCGCAGATTGAGCATAATATTCTTCAGTAACTTGTTCCAAAAAATCACGCAGATTCTTTTTGCCAACCCGTTCGCCATTTCCAATAGTTTCAGAAAGCATATCCCACAATCGACGGGCTATGCCACCTTTTAAGTAGTTAGGACTGTAAGATGAGTTACTTGCTATTTCTTCATAGTCATTGTCATCCCACGCTCCCTTTATAACAAGGATTTCAGCCTCGGATAGATATCTACCTTTCTTGGCAAATACTAACTTATTTACTACAGCTAGGGCTAGTTCAAAAGTAACTTTCACCGTAAAAAGTACTTTTGGTGACTCCTGTCCTGTTTGCTTAAGGGAGGAGTGAGTAGGAGCCTGGAATTGCGATTCAGTACTAAAAACTGTAACCTTGTTAATCATTTTTACACAGTAAATGCCCGAAATGGGCATTTTTATAGATTAGGCTTAGTTTTAAGAGGAGATTGCATTGTATCAATCATATTTGATTTTTCATTTTATAGTTAATTTTTTTCAAAAAAGTACTATAGAAATTTCTAATGTCGGTTACTTACAATAAGAATTACTTTCGTAGACACATCTTGGATGGAGTACGGTAAGAGAAAAGAGGAAGATTAGCACTTACACTTAAGGCTATTTACTGAAATTGGCTACTGAATTTTCATTTCAGCTAAACAGTGAGTCTTCTAGTAATTATTGTTTAGTGTTATATTTGTTACTTCTCTTCCTAAGCAATGCAGGTATTTAATGGTACTATACATTGATGTTTAAAATGAGGCTGCCTAAAATTTTCAATTTATATGTTGTTCCATTGCGACAGCAAGAGGTAGCGTGAGTAAATTTCTATGCATTACGTTATACATACTAAAATATGGGTTACTGTATCAACCCTCTTTGCAAACAACGTCAAAATCCTGATGACGTTAGTCACTGTCTCTTATGTGGGACTTCATTGCTAATTAACGACCGCATTTGTCTAGTTAAGCCATTAAGAGAGCTTACCGAAAACCCATTTAGCTATATGGAAGTTTTTGAAGTGGACGATGCCGGCACTCAATGGAATCCTGGGCGTAAGCGGCGAGTCATGAAAGTTTTAAAATGGAACACACCTCAGTTAGTTGATCTTATTGAGCGGGAATCTCTCACCTTACGGCTTATTGAACACCCATGTATTCCTAAAAGTACTATAGATGACTTTTTCACTTTTATTCCGAATAATAGCTCTCTAACATTGCATTGTTTAATCATGGATAAATTTGAAGGAGAAAATTTAGAACAATGGTTAGAGTCTAATGGGCGAATTTCACAATCCGTAGCATTACAATGGCTTCGACAGTTAGTTGAAATCCTTGATGAAGTACACCGTACAGAAATTTTTCATAGAGATATTAAACCTTCTAATATAATTCTTCAGTCAAGTGGACAACTTGCATTAATTGATTTTGGTGTAGCACGGCGAGTGACTGATACCTACTTGGCAAAAGTCAGTGGAAGTGGGGGATCTAGCACAGGTAGGGGAGGACGATACGAAATTACATCTGTCAGTACTCCTCGTTACTCTCCATTGGAGCAAGTAAATGGTCAAGCAGTACCTCAATCAGACTTCTATGCTCTGGGTCGGACTTTTGTGCAATTAGTGACTGGCATTCAATTGATGGATCTTCCAACAGATAAAAAGACAGGAAATCTAATTTGGAGAGAGCAAACGCCGCAGATTGACAAGCCCTTTGCTGATTTTCTTGATGAATTAATGGCTCCTTTACCAGGGCAGCGTCCGCAAACAACTAGAGTGATTTTGCAGAGGTTAGAAAAACTACCTCAGCAAATTAAAAATTATAGATTAGCTAATTCTAAAGTTTTTCAATATAGCAAATATACATTGATTGTTTTGGGATTTTTTGGGTGTGTCTTTCTCTCTATACCTGTAGTAGCTAACTACCTAGTAACTCAAGGACAAAAGTTAGAAGCAGCAAATAATTCTCAGGGAGCACAAGATTTTTTTTACTGGGCTATAAAAATTCGTTCTCAGAGTAATCGGACTATATCAAGTTTTTACTTTGATAAAGCTGTCCGTAGCACCAAAGACCTTGAGTTAGCTAAAAAATATTATGAATTAGCAATTAAATACAATAACCGTGATGCAGATGCTTATAGTAATTTAGCTTTTGTTTGCCAGCAATTAAACCAAGATAACTGTGCGATTAAAAATTATGAAAAGTCATTTAAATTAAAGCCTGACAATTGGGAATCGCGTTTTGGGCTAGCACTTTTCTATGATGATAGACGAATGTATGATTTGGCAGAAAAACAGTATATATTAGCCATTGGAATGAGTAGAGAAGCAATACCAGCCATTAATAATTTATCAAGATTGAAGATTTTAGATGGCAAATATGATGTCGCAATTGATTTAGCTAAATCCGGTTTACAAAAAACTGAAAATATTAAATTACAGTCTACTTTATACAAAAACTTAGGTTGGGCAAAATTAGAGTTAAAGCGTTATGCCGAGGCAAAGGCTGATTTGGAAAAATCAACAAAACTGGATGCTAGGACAGATGCTTACTGTTTATTAGCGCAAGCGCAAGAAGCATTAGGTGAAATTAATGATGCCAGGCTGACTTGGGAGATATGTTTGATTGCCGAGTCTAATCAGTTAGAAGTTCAGCAGTGGAGATTGCAAATCTTAAAGCGTTTATTGGGAGAGTTTGTGACGCCATCTTCGCCCTAAGCCTTTTTTTAATTTCCTGTTTACTGTATGCTACTAACTAGCAAATAGCCATACAAAAATCTTGATGCTTACTTTACACAATTCGACAAGTGCAATAGTCAAAAAAATATTCACAGTTCAAATTGTAGCACTCGCATCAATATCAACACTAGTTGTGTCAAGTTCTAGTAATGCATGGGGGCAATCTCAACTAATAGCCTTGCGTCAGTGCAAGAATGTTGATGGAAAGGTGATGAGTCCAGGCGATCGCTACTTGCCAGCAGGTAGTCCGCTGTGTCCGGGAGATCAGATTCACCCAGAGAATGGAGCCACAGTTACAGTCGTTTGCTATTTAAATCGAAAAATTTTATACATTAATCAAAACAATTTTTCTGACGCTGCCAACAAATGTGCGCCATCACAAGTCACTGAGGCAGATAAGTTTCGATGTACAAATCTTAAACCGCAGAACTGTCCCACTACGCTTAAAGGACCAGATGATGATAACTATGTACCAAGACCAACATTAATTAGTCCTTACATTAGTGGCGGTAGAATCTTGACTACCCGGCCATCAATTTCTTGGCGTGCAGTTCCAGGAGCTACTAGTTACACAGTAGAGATAAAGGCAGAAATGTTGAATCCTAATACAAAACTTTACATATCTAGTTACACTAACTCT
>NZ_JBDNJQ010000173.1:0-17187 GCF_051172895.1 Nostoc sp. CALU 1950
TTCGTCTCATGGTCAGGCGATTAGCTATTTAACATTTACTTTACGAATCAGCTCTTAGAAATTATTGACAATAATAACGAGGATGATTTAACCCGTAGATGCCGAACTTTAGAACAACACAATCAAATTCTCCTGGCTCAATATGAAAAATTGAAACAGGAACTGCGTTTGACAAAAAATACTCCAGAAGGGACGATGGTTTGCGATTCTCGAAAAGCTGCTAAAGAAGGCATTGACGCTATGGCTGCGATAGTAGAAACAATGGAATCTCAAATTAACGTCGTTTCTGTGATTCGGGATTTTGTTAAGGATTTTAGAGAACAGAAAATCACTATTAAAGAATTTCTTGATGGACCAACACCTCTGCACTCCTTAGATGAAGAAACTATAGAAGATATTTTGGAGCAGATGTTATCAGATTTAATGAGATAGTATTTGACTATTAACAACTTCTGGCTTTATTTGTCGCTCATCTGAGCAAATTAAAAGGATTTTACAAGGAAGGGTGTAGGGGGTAGGGTGTAGGGTGTAGGGGGTAGGGAAGAAGAAATAAAAAAACTTTAGTTCTGAGTTCAAAGCTCAGTTAAAAAAAGAATTGTATCAAGCGGAAAGTGCGGCAAGATACAAGGCGTCCAAGAGCAATCTCACGTTTTTAAACGTGGGTTCCCTACACCCTACCCCCTATACCCAACACCCTCTGAAAGAACCTATGCCAATAAAAAAACACATTAATCTTAATCTGGGAAGTTTTCTTAATCCTACAGATAGATCGGAGAAGAAAATATGTTTAATGTCAATTCATTAGAGTTACTTTTTACCAGTTTGCGTTAGGTTGAGCGAATGAGCGCACTGCTTCATTCACTTTCGTGCGATCGCTCAAAACCTTGAGACAACAAATCATCCGGCTATGTCTTTACCACTCTTGTAAGTCATAGCTCTGGGCTTTCTCTTCTTGAGAGGAACTACTGATTTCTTGGGTGCTTGTGGCGGACGGCATTTCTCGCAGTAGAGCGGTCGCACACCAAAGGTTTCTCGTTGTGTGGGTTGTTCGCACTGCTTACACACAAAGTTAAAAACGCGGGTGTGAATTTCCCGCTTATGCGCTCTGACAGTGTACTCTCGGACTTCAATTGTTTTGCTGGGCATTGACTGATTACTGTTGTGGACTTACTTCTTTAATATAGTTTTTCGTTTTAGTTCTACAAGATCCGTGCATCATCTGACGAAAGTAATTCTACTTAATCAATTAAATACTCTTGCATGTCGCTTTGTCGATGGCGGAGAATACTTATCGCCTTGACCTGGATTTGACGAATCCGCTCTCGGCTGAGGTTTAGCTGTTGGCCAATCTGAGCGAGATTGAAATGCTGATCGTTCTCTAGCCCAAAGTTTAAAGTCAACACTTGACGCTGTATAGGTGTCAATAGTTCTAAGAATTTAGCTACATCTTGCGATAGAAGTTCTTGGCTAAGGAGTTTTTCTGGTGAAGCGGCAACGTCTGCTAAAATTTCGCCCAATTCTGTCTCTTTCTCATCTCCGACTTGTTTATTTAAAGAGATGGCTGTGCGAGAAGCGGTGAGATATTCTCGAAACTTATCTGTGCTTATGTTTAATGCTGATGCAATTTCAGATGCAGTGGCATGACGACCGAGTTTTTGAAAGCTTTCTCGCTGCACTTTTTTAATTTTATTAAGTATTTCAGTGAGGTGAACAGGTAATCTAATAGTGCGGGATTGTTCTGCGATAGCTCTGGTTATAGCTTGACTAATCCACCAGTAGGTGTAAGTTGATAGCCTATAACCTCGGTTGGGATCAAACTTTTCTATACCCCTTTGTAAACCGATTGCTCCTTCTTGGATCAAGTCTAAGAATTCCAAATTGCGGTTCTGGTATTTCTTGGCAACAGAAACTACCAGTCGGAGGTTAGCTGTCACCATTTTCTGTTTAGCTTTTTGACCAAGGTGTAGTGCTGCTCGGATTTTGGCTTTTATGTATAGTAACGCTCCAGGCTAAAGTAATTTCATTCAGGTCAGCATAGTCGTAAATCACAGTACGCTCTCCATACTGCACAATTACTTCTTGTTCAACAGTATCAATGTCGGTGATAATTCCCAAATCTCCATTGAAGACTTCACGCTGGTAATCATTCATTTGTTGAATGACGCGATCGCCAACTCGTAGTATCGTCCCACCCCTATTTATCTCCACCTTGTCGGGACTGGGTGGATTAATCAACTGCTGCAACACGGTATTAAGATTACGAGTACCCACAACTCCCCGTGTCATCGGGCAAAGCACTTGGACATCAGTGGCAGGATTAAAACCTAAGCGTGGAATCAAATCGGTAATCAACTCACAGATTGCTTGCACTCCATGTTCAGGCTGATGTCCGCCGCCATGCCAAATACAATCGGACATAGGATTATCAGATATAGGCTCAATTGTGGGATACTGTCCCCGGTTGATTTGGTGAGCAGCAGAGATGATTGCGCTCTGTTGAGCTTGGCGAAATACCTGGGTCAACCGCACCACGGGAACTCGCCCAGAATTAATCAAATCAGCCAGTATTTGACCTGGCCCTACAGACGGTAACTGGTCAATATCACCCACCAACAATAGTAGAGCGCCAGCTAATACTGCTTTAACTAAGGAGTAAGCCAGAAATAAATCAAGCATCGAAGCTTCGTCAGCGATAATTGCCGTGTGGGGTAAAGGATTTTCGCTATCGCGCTTGAAACCCCTTGAGCGGGGGTCAAATTCTAACAAGCGATGAATAGTTTTAGCTTCCAGCCCAGTCATTTCACCTAAACGTTGAGCAGCCCGTCCAGTGGGCGCAGCCAACGCAATAGATTTACCCATTGCTTTCCACAGGCTGACAATGGTGTGAGTTGTGAAGGTCTTTCCAACGCCAGGGCCACCAGTGAGGATCATGATTTTGGAATAGGCTGCTGTTTCTACAGCTTGGCGTTGCTGTTCTGAAAGCTGAATTTTACGGCTAGCAGTAAAGCGGTCAATCCAATCACGCACACGCTCAATGTCAGTGCCAACAGGTTTTTCCAAGCGTTGGCGTATCAGTTGAGCTAAATTCTGTTCCGTATGAAAGTAAGTCGGCTTATAGCAAAGTAGCCTTTTTTCTTCATCCCGCTCTCTAATCAGCTCCTCTACAAGAGCCATATCTTTAATAATGATCGCAACCGCTTCTTCTGTGGGCTGATGAGATTCGGTTGTCAGCAGTTTGATTACCGACTCAATCAGTTCACTTTGTGGCAGGTAACAGTGACCATCTTCGGCAGCTTCACTTAGACAATGGATAATCCCCGCACGGTAACGAAATTCTGAGTCAGGCGCAATTCCAATATTTCTTGCAATCTTGTCAGCAGTTAGAAAGCCAATCCCGTAAATGTCGGCTGCTAACTGATAAGGGTTCTTGGTAACAGTGGCAATCGCTTCATCCTTATATTGCTTGTAAATCTTCACAGCATAAGTGGTAGAAACGCCATGCCCCTGGAGAAACACCATTACTTCTTTGATCGCTTTCTGAGTTGACCAAGCGTTTTTGATTAAAGTAATCCGCTTTTTAGCGATGCCCTGAACTTCAATTAATCGCTCGATCTGGTTTTCGATGATATCGAGGGTTTCAAGTCCAAAGTGAGCTACGATGCGTTTGGCTGTTACTGGCCCAACACCTTTTATGAGTCCACTGCCTAAATATTTCTCAATTCCAGTGAGAGTGGCTGGTTTGGTTTCTTGATAATTGATGACTTGGAACTGTGGCCCAAATTGTGGATGGTCACGCCAGAAACCAATTAGCTGTAGAGTCTGCCCTGGCTGGATATTAGCAAAGCTGCCAACAATTGTTGTTAGTTCAGTGCTACGCGGGCGAGTCAGCCTTGCCACTGTGTAACCCGATTCAGCAGAATAAAAAGTTAAACGTTCTACGACTCCGGTGATGGTTTCCTGTTGAGAGAAGGCGCTTACTTGTTGAGGGGAAAGATTAGGAGGAGTGGACATTGCTTATGATCAGATGCCGCACATTATTATAATACTGGAATTCAGATGAATATAGTACATAAATACTATATCTTTTTGAGATTACAGTAATATTAGATGAGAAAGTCAAAAATGCTGCTTCGCTATACGATGACTACGAGCGCAAGCTATGCAAGCTACGCCTCAAAGGTTGGTAAGAGTGAGATGTGTTGTAAAAAACCGTAGATTTTACTCTAATAAAGCTTCAATTTGCCCTAACAACTTCTCTAAAACTTTTGCTTTATTAGGATCTTCCCAGACTTTAGCTTGCTTAATTCGCTGATAGGCTTCCTTCATCCGATTAGGCAGGATATTCGGCTGAGAAGACTTAGGAGGTTGAACTGATTGAATGTAACTTTTGATATCTCTAACTGAAAGATTTTCTTCAATAGTTTTCACTAGAAGTTGATGTCGCTGATCTTCGTCTTTCAATTGAGCAATGATACGGGCTTTGGTATATTCTAGTTGTCCTTGGCGCAAAATTTCTAGAATATCTTTAGGTAAATTTAGTAAAGGTAGGCGATGACTACGAAAACTGTCTGGAGTCACCCTACCTATTACTGAAAATATCTTTTCTACCATTTCCCATTGGTTACGAACAACGTTGTTCGTAGTTTCTGTTTTTTGCTTTTGGAGGTTAGCAATATGATTGAGTAGGGAAATAACTTCTCCTTGAGAGCATTCCAAGCGGATAGATAACAGTTGCAAAATAGCTTCAGTTTCCTCAACCGGATTTAAATCTTCCCGTTGCAAATTTTCGAGGAGGGCGACTTGGAAAGCATCTTGGTCATTGAGATGGCGGATAATAACCGGAACTTGCTCCATTCCAAGAGTTTGAGCAGCACGGTAGCGACGTTCACCAGCTATCAATTCATAATTACCGGATTCTAACGGTCGGACAAGCAGTGGCTGCAAGATGCCATGTTCACGGATAGAAGCAACTAGGCTTTCCATTGCTTGAGTTGAAAAATAACGCCGAGGCTGATGAGCCGCTAGGTGAATTTTAGTTATTAATAAAGATTGTTCAATAGATTCGTTTTCCGAAAGTTGAGGATTCTTGGTAACTCCTACTAAGTCCAGGAATTGTTTGGTTTTATTCGGAAATTCCATTTCATCTGCCATTGACAAGCGCCGCTTCGCCATATTACTCCTGTTCTGCCATTTCTCTGGCGATTTCTTGATAAGGTTCAATCAATTTTCTTTCTGTGGTATACCGATGAATTGGTTGACGCGCCAAGTTAGACTCTGGAAACTGAACAGACTTAGGAACTGGTTCAAAAATTTTGACCCCAGGGAGTTTAGTTTTAAGAGTTTTGAGAGCATCTTGGGTCGTGAGTGTACGGTCTGCCATTGTAGGCAAGACTCCTAAAATTTGCAAATTGGGGTGAGTGTCTTCATCACGAAGACTTTCAATAGTTTCCAATAATTGTCGTAAGCCTTCCAAAGCAAAGAACTGACATTGAACGGGGATCAAGACTGCATCTGCTGCCATTAGTGCATTTAGAGTCAACATCCCTAAGCTAGGTGGACAATCAATGAGGATATGAGCAAATTCTTGCCGTAAAGGATTCAATTTCTTTCTCAGGATTCGGCTATTATCTGCCGAGGTCAAAATTTGCTTTTCTCCAGATGCTAGAGATATGTCAGCCGGAATCAGCTTGATTCCATACTCGGTGTCAATAATAGTTTCAGATGCGCTCTGTTTACGATCTGTAAGTACTTCATAGGCAGTCATCTGCCCTGGCTGAATCTTGATTCCTAGACCTGTGGTTAAATTGCCTTGGGGATCAAAGTCAACTACAAGGCAGGAGGAACTTTCTGCCAGCAATCCACTTAGTGCAATAGTAGAGGTTGTCTTGGCTACTCCTCCCTTTTGATTAGTAACTGCGATAATCATATTTTCTTAGTACTATGCGATTTTTGATGAAAAAACATATATATATTAGTTACAGAATGAACTGATTCTATGACAATTTAAGTAGACCGCAAAGATTTTCACAAGTTTTACACCAAAGTAATGAAAAACTAATGTTCCAAATTGCTTGTTACCTAAAAAGCTAACTATACTTTCATTCTGGCGATGAGGAGCGATTTAGTGAAATAAATTGGCGCTTAAAATAAACTTATTTCCCCAAGTCCACATAAAATTTTCTGATGAAATCAAAAGAGCGATCGCCCAAGCCACCTAAACAACAGCCAAAACCCAACGAACCAAGTTCAAAGCTTGACCTTGTTGCTTATAAACCAGTAGATAAACAGCAGCCAATCTCTCAGCCTAACATTACTCCCAGTGTTGATCTGCCGTCAGTTGAGCAGCCAGCCCAAGCAGAGGTAATACCTCTTGTAAGGTCAAAGACAAACGCTGCTGGAAAACCGCAACATTTAGAGAAAAGTAAAGCCAAACGTACCTCTGCTGACAAGAGAAAATCCAAATTACCGCAACAGCCCAAGCAACAGGGTCAATTGACAAAGAGCGATGAAGAAGAAGAAGAAGAAGAGTTACCGCCAGAACCCTGTCAGCACATGCAATTCCTGGATTGCAACTCGGAGGTAGGGCGTGTGATATTCGAGTGCTATCATTGCCAGCAGGGGATACTCAGCGAGTACACCGGAGAACCCGTAATGGGCGAGTACAAAGGACGACCTTCAGTAATTTTCACAAAAGTAAAATGTCCCAACTGTGAGCAAACAGCGATTAGACTGCAAGCAAGGGAAGTACTTTCGACTACGGTGATACCTTCACCTTGGCAGCAATGATGGCACACTCCCTCTTCAAGAGTGATTGGTAAGAGATATTCACGATTGATAACGCAAATGAGATTTTTACACTCAATAATAATTGTACTAACAGCACTGACACTAACTAGTTGCAGCACTACTACTGCTGAACAGTATGAAGCTACAGCACTCACCAGTTACTCCTGGCAAGTTAAGTATGCTAATGATCTAACTAGTCAACCACAGCCACGCATTGAAACCTTTGCTAACACTTCAGTGTTGAATAGGAATGGATTGAAACCGGCAGGAGCAGTTGTTGGCCCAGATGACAAAGGGCTATGGTGGCCTACTGTACCGCCACGACCAAGTGTTGATGAAGTTGAACAACGCAAAAAATCTCAATCCGAGGCAGGCAAACCTGAATTGGTGAAGAATGTAAAGTACAAATTGACTTATGGAGTGGGTAATTCTCAGCAGACACTGCCTACTAATTATGATGTTTATCGGCAAGTAGTAAAAGCTTACCCCCAAAAAATTCCTTTGGAATTAACTTTGGGTGTGAATGATAATTCAGTTGAGAAAGCTGAACCTGTAATCAAGTAATAACGCACTCATTACTTAGTTAGCAAGAAGTTAAAGATCAAAACTGAATTGCTTTTCAACAAAAAATTGACAGTAAAGTATAAATCAAAAAGTCAACGATGATCTAAATTAATTTTTGCTGCGTTGATAAAAAGATTTCAAAAAATCCTGTTGGGGGCTATATGGGGGCTATATATACCCCAATAATAGCTCAAGGCTTTGGTGAGATTTTGACCCCTATATAGGGTGCATATAGGTGCTAAATGGGGTATATTTGACTGGCTAATATTTTGTACCCCATTTAGCCCCCAAGGGGTTATGATAAGCTCTTGAGATTAGGCAAAAAAGGGGAAGTTATTTTATTCTTCTTTCTCTTGCTCTTGCAGATCACTTCAACAGATAATTTTCACTTTCTCAAAGTGTATTACCTTTGTATTTATGTCAAACATTCACACGTTGCAAAAAATTTTTCCTGCGGGTTTCGATAACGGTTACGGAAGTCTCAAACTTTTAGTCGAAGGCTTTGAAGTAGTTCGTGTCCCCAGCTATATTTCCACAGCAGAAATGGAAGATGTTCCAGGGCGTGTAGTTTTTAACGGCATTGCTTACACAGTCGGAGAGTCTGCTTACCGCACAGGAAATTATTTTGACCGCAACACAGACAATAATGAAAATAAAGTCAACAACGCATTATTGACTTTGTTCGGTGCATTGGCACATCTGGCACACCGTAAGGCTTGGCACTTAAAATTAGTTGTTAGCTTACATGATGTTGGTCTAGCTGACGAATTGCAAAAAGTACTCAATGGAGAATATCAGCCAATACTTGCTGGCAAACAATCAGACGTGAAAGTAGAAGTACTTAAAGTTGTACTAGAGGGGATGGGTGCATTGTTTGGGCATCCACTACCCAAAAAGCTAACGATATTAGACTTTGGCAATGGGACGACCCTGTATTCTCGTTACAACCGGGGTCAACGAGAAGTTCACACCGCTTACCCCATTGGTGTAGAAGTTCTCATCGATGATATTTCCCAAAAAATGAAACATTTAAATGGCGGAAAAATCGGAGATCCATCCAAAATCCGATTTTGTTTGGAAATGGGGCATACCAGATACAGCCGTGACATCGATATCAAAGATATATACAGTGCTTCTTTGAAAGATTGGTATGAAAAATACTTGAAGAAAGTGGTAAATCTCACACTTGATGCCAAGCACCAGGGGGATGAAATCTGGGCGATTGGTGGAGGCTGTCTCTTACCAGGATTTAAGAAACTGTTGGAGAAAAACAGCTTTAAAATCCTGGACAATCCGGTAGAAGCCAATGTCTTTGGGCTTTTAGAGATGGCAAAGACCATTTCTGCCAAGAATTCAGCATCTACATCTATTAAGTGATCGCAATGGCAGACAAACTTGACTTAACCCCAGAAAAAGTTCGGATTAAAGATAGCTACCGTGAGCGGATATTTGCCGAATCACAGCAACTAGGTAAAAGTTACCTGGAGACGCTCTACTTTATTATTGATTGTTATTTTGCTTTCAGAAAGGGTGCATTTCCCACACAACAAGTAGCTTTCACGCCGACTAATACTGAAGATAACAAACTTCCTTCAATGACTTCAACTCCATTTGCACAAGAGAAAGAAGAAGATTCTGAACCGGAAACCTTCAGCCTTAATTTTGATTTATAGCCGAATGGCACGCTTGATAACGGCAAATCCCTTATTTAATAAGGCTTTTGGGTGTGGGGTGTAAGTAATGCTCATGCCAGCGTTGCTCCCGCAAAGAAGTTTATCAAACAGAATTCAGGAGTCAGGAGTCAGGAGTCAGAATTCAATTGGGTATTCTGTATGACTGGCGGATAGCGAGTCTGCGTACTCCTACGGAGAAGCAAGCTACGCGTAGCGTCTCGTAGAGAGCGTCAAGATTGCTGACTCCTGAATTCTGAATAGCTGAATTCTTCTTCAATTATGTTCGCACTCATATTTACTTTTCTTGATTTTTTTCCTACACCCTACCCCCAACAAGATAGTCAGCAAGCAGGTTTCACATGAATCAAGCGTGCCATTCCATCAATGAGAGCTAATTCATCAGCGATCGCACTTTGCACTGACCAAGCTAACAACAGTATGGAGATTGCCGAATTTGTAATAATTAAAATATTAATGTTATTGATAAATATACAGGTGTTATGAGTCTAAATTGTTAATTAATTCTTCTATTACTAAATTTTTTGTATCTTCAGGTAGATAATCAAAGATTTTTTTCAAAAGTTCTGGAGACGCATTTTGAGCAAACCAGTCTTCACTAGGATTCTCTTGAATACTCAAAAAATACTTTAAACGTTCTTCTATAGCTTCTTTATCTGCTTTATCCAATTGTCCAATTCTCTCTAACCAATTGGCTGATGAGCCTTTAAAGCAATTAGTATCAACAGTACATATTTGATGAACTAAAGCGTAGGAATTTTTATCAAGACCATTTCTACTTGTAGAATTAATTGGATATGTGGTTGGTAAACCGTTAAATGTAGTTTGTGAAGTCAGAGGAATAACAGAAAACGTTGCTATATATCCAGATTCATCTTGAAACTGATCACTTGTCCAGATGATATAAGGATGTGTACCTCTAAAAACCCTACTTGAATTAATATTCTCACTACAAGTTTGACATTCTACTTCAGCAGGCTCATCTAAATTATAAATATGAATATGACCCAGCTTGCAACGAAGAGATACCCTATAGGGATTTGTAGAATAGATCCAACCTTGTCTAGGTCTTTTTCCAACCACTTTACAATCCTAATTCACTGACTAATTTTTCTCTTTCTGCTTGTAAGTTAAGTTTAACTTTCTCTTCTGGTCGATGGGTATTTTTTGCTTCCACCATTGGAGCAGTGCTATATACATAATCTAGTAACTGATTCAGTTTATCTGAGCCAGCCCACTCTCTACGAATATTATCCAGTACAAACTTAATACTGAGAGGTATGTCCAAATCATCTGCCTGAGCAGCTTGATTCACAGGTCTAATATATGTTGCATTATACTGAGACTCTTGAATAATCTCTTTCCCATTCATTTGATTTAAAGCAGTATCTATACCTTCATTCCAAGGGCCAAATTGATAATAACACCAATCTAGATCAGTCAGCTGCTTTCCTGTCCACTTAACAGAGTAAAGATCAGCTAAATACAAAAACTTGATTAGCTGTGTTTTTGTAATATACCCTTTTGTCGCGTAGACAAAATATTTTATTAGTTTATCCAACATGACCTTTCTCTCTGTTAACTGTCACAAAATAGTCTAATTAATGAACAAATATAAATGTATATAAAGATTCATAATCATTTTTATTTAATAAAATAAAAAGATTTTATCCAATGTTTCTATCGGCTAATTATAGTTGTTTTTTTGCAATCTTTAACACTTTTTGGCTTACTCATCGTAGACCACAGTATACTTGTACTAATACAATAGTACACGATTAATGTAACCGACACAATCTTTGACTAAAATCTCATGTGTTGTAAGTGTCTCATGGACTTGTCGCATCTCGCTGAATAACCTTTTGCTACTTTACCATTTCCGTAGACGACACAAAGCACCTTTGACACCAAGCATCCACCCACAATATTGGAACTTTGAACCTTGCCGCACGGTTGGGGTACTCTGAAAGTAAGCTTAATTTGTGGCGATTGCATTTTTATAAGAGCTATCAAACACTTTTTTACCATTTGATGTGATTTTCTCGTAGAAGCCACCAGCGATCGGTTCATGCATTACCGACGGCGCTGATTGCGGCTTTTGAACTGTTAGCGGTTGCGGCGTTCGCGGACGGGGAATTGGCAATGGGCGCTCCGAATCCGATTTAATCACCAAGCTTGTATAGGTTGGGTTGCCAGTAGCGGGGACTATCTTAAATTGATACTGCTTTTCATTGGTAAGCACTGTAATTTGAGTGCTTCCATTGCTGCTAGAGGTGACAGGAAAATCCATCGGGTCAATCTGGCGAAGAAAGATTACAGTTGCTTTACCTCCTGTGCAGTTAGAATCACCACCTGATGACTGGCATAAACCACCGTTTGAGGTAAAAGCGAAGCGACTTGGATCGCCAATCCAAACTTGCTTGATAGTCTCTCCCGTAGACATCAAATTAATAGTTAATCCGTAGCCCTTCCACACCTTTAATTCGATCGCCTTGGAGTTTGCATCATTCTCATAAACCGTTCGGATGGGCATTGCCGCAACGCTTGAGGCAGTAGCTATTAAGAAGGTTGTAACAATAGCGAGTTTATCTAACATTTTTCCCTATTCCCTATTCCCTGTTAAGAGTTCCTTATTCCCTCTTCTCTCATAACGATATTGTTTGATTAACGAATATTTGAACTGGCTTACCAACGTCAATCACAAATACTTCTTCTCTACCGCTTAACTGTTGAGAACGGGCGACATTTGAGCTTTTGATATTGTCGAGAACGCTATTAAATGCACCCTCTCCAAAAGCGGCGGATAAATCTTTTTGCTCGTTGGTAGTGGAGCTAGTAGAGAAGCCATTAGAGTTCGTACTAACTTGAGTTACAGGGCGATTCTGTACCTGGGCAGCCTTCGCAACTCCCGCGATGATCGCAGAAATGAAATTGTTACCCAGGTTGCTACCTCTGCGAGACTCTGCTTTTAAGAAACCACCATCCTTGGCCATTATCAGAACGGCATTTTCTTGGAGTTGCTTTTCTTGCGTATCGCCGTTTATATTGACCAATACTGAAACACCGCGCAGCTTGGCGAAACCCGAACCATTCGACTCTGCTAGTTGAACAACCAGATAAGCGCCCACTCTTAGCACATCGCTACCATCTGAGGCTTTTAAGGGTTTTGTTAGTTTCACCAAGTAATTCTGGTTGCCAGTGTCACCAGCGCTCCAAGCGATCGGCGTTTCTAGTCTGCCCTCTGCGGTGCTGCCAACGAGTACGCGAAGAGCATTGTAATTAATGCTAGTGTTCTGGGCGACTTGTGTAGCTCCTCCCGTACCTCCTTCAATTCCAGTAGTCTTGATGGGTTTTTCGCTTTCTGATTCATCGACTGAACTCCTGAAACTACCAGCGTTTGCAGCGAGAAGCCATTGCTGAGTGGGGTCTTTGGTGGGGGCGTTGGTTGCAGCCGTTGCCAACGCCAAAGGAGATTGTCTGATCGGCTGGGCAATTTTGGGCTGGGGCTGGGGAATAGATACTCTAGCCTGGGGGAAAGTGAAGGGCGCTGTCGGCTGACTGGCGACTAGGTAAGAACGTTGTCCGCGCTGCACTGGTTGCATCGGAGGGGTAACGGGTGCGATTGGGGCTGGGGCTAAGGTTGCGCTTGGCGTTGGGCTAGGCAAGCGATCGCGAATCTGCTTTAGCTCGTAATTTTGGCTAGTCAGAGCAAGCGCTGTTTTATCTTTACCTGTCTCATTTTCCGGCTCTGCTAGGGGCGTTTGCTCTTCTAGGGTTGGCTGCACTTTATTACTGGAAAACTTCAGCACATTCATTGAATTACCGATTAAAGCCCCAATGATTATTACAAAGAGAGAGCAAATCAGGGCAACAACGCCCATTTTTAAGAGTGGAGATTGCGAGACTGTTCGAGTGGTAACGATTTCCTCTGGTGCGGGGTTTTCTTCTCTTTGATCTGAATCATTAATCGAAGAGGTTGTAGCCCCGTTCATGGCGGCAAAATCTTGCGACTCTATCTCAATAGTTGCTGACGCTAAGGGTTCCTGATTTTGGATCATAGGTCTAAATCTTGGATTTTATAAATTTCCAGCCCAGCTTTCCGAACGCGAGAAGCGGTTTCTTGAACCTGGGATGCAAATCTAGGAATGGCAGCCGTATCAATCGCCCTGACGAATACAGTTTTGTTAAAAGAGATGGGCTTACCAACTAAATTACTGCCTTGGAAAACGACAATCTCTGCAACCATATCTACTTTCCATTGCCCATCCTTAATCCGAGTCGGCTGACTGATTAGGCTGACTTTTAGAATTGATTGCGTAGACCCATTAAAGACATCGGGCGGCGTCAGATTACTTATCTCCTCAAGGAATGGTGCGCGAAAATCTTCTGACAACGCAAAGCCTGAAGCCCATACACTAGTAGTAATCTTGCCTTTTGATGTCGATATCCCAACATCTAACTTTAATTGTTTGGTGGGGTCTATCTTGTAATCATCGGTTGGCTTTGGTAGAGCATTCCAACTTAAAAGCCCGGTCATTGTCTGCCCGACAAAATACGTAATAGCTTGCGGTGATCGCTCCAAAATGCCTATAGGAAGAACTCTAATAGATTCGCCGTCAGACAATTCTACCAAGGTCGAAGCTTTCGTTTTAGAAATCATTCCTATCCGAGCAAAATTGACAATTTCTATGAATAATAAAAGCGTTAATAAAACAGCATTTCCTATTAAAAAAATTGGGGTAAAATTTAACTCTTTTCTCTCTAATAATTTCATCTTCGTAACCCCACCGAGAATTTAACCCCACTAGTGAAAGCTGAGAATACAGCCATTCCGCCACCAGTGCCTATGGCTACCGCGAGTAATGGCGAGAAAATGGCTTGCAAAAGTTGCAACAGCAAAGGATTGCTGGAAGGCTTGGAGACTATCGCGCTGGCAATAATACCTACAGTTATCGAGTACGAAATGAGAACCAATGTCAGCCCTAACCAGCCAGCAAGCCAAGCATAGATAGGTTTGCTTTGGAAGGGCAGCAAAGATAGAACTAGGAAGATTGGGGCGGCGAATGCAATCATTAAGAATGACAGCTGGACGATGTATTGAAAAGCTGCTGATAGTCCGCTGAGAATTACGTAAACAAAACCTTGGATTGCGCTATTGATTAGTTCGCCACTAAGGTCTAAGGGGTTCCAGCTTCCGACTCCAGAACCCGCGCCAGTCTTTTCTCTAGCTTTCTGCGCGGATTTTCGTGTATTCTCCACAGCCTGTTTGATACAAGCTTGTTTCTCGCTCAATTCTTCACCTTCCTTCTTTTCGTTGTTGAGCTTTTCGCACTTAGCTAAAGCTATCTGTGCGGCTAAGACAAAGCTTTGGTCAGCGTTTACATTCCGTATAGCATCTCTCAAATTGACCCCATTTCTCGTAATATTTAAAATACTCCTGTTTAGTCCGGTCGATACGTTTTTTAATGCGACTGTTGTGTTTGCTAGGAGGAACCCATTATTACTAAGCATTACAATTACTACTAATGGCAAAACCATCTCGGCTATGAAATCATAACCAAACCCTTCTTCAGCAAACTTCCTGTACCAGCCAAATGATGCAAAGCCAATCATCACAACAGCCGCAAGGGTGGAAACAGCGACGACAGCCGTATAAATTGGGCTTGTTCCAGATGCTAATTCCAGCCAATCATTCTCAAACGATTTATAAATTAGGTCTGCGCCTTGGGTAGCGCCTTCTACTATTTCGCCTGAGTTTGTAGTCCCCGTATTTTCCCCAGCTTGCTGCCCTGTAGTTTGAGCAAAAAGAATAGTTAAGAGTGCTATCATCTCAGTTGCCGTAACGTTATGTTGACTTGATTATTGATTTTTCCAAAATGAATCGTTAGCGGCGGCAGATTGAATGATTTGACGAGTTGCGGCGCTGGACTCTTGATCCTTTGCCGCAGCTTGCTCACCCATGCGACTAGAAATATCAGCAAGATTGATATTTGCAGCAGCCAAGGAACGGGATTGTTTCTGGGATTCTGAGTGAATTGATTTAGCAATTACAGCATTTTGCAAGTTTTGAATAGCGACCTTTTTAAGAATGTCTTGGGTAATGACATCATCCTGCGCGGCATTAGCATTTTCGCTTGATTGGGAGGTAGCATCATTAGTGGTTTCTGCCTCCTGTGATTGGACTTTTTGTCCTTCAACACCAAGAACTGATTGAGACTGTCCGCGTGTATATTGTTGATTCCAATCCTTGACAGCATTTTCAGCTTGAATGCGCGGATCTAATATCAGTAAATTGCCTTCTTGTTTCTCAATGACTTTCTCAATATTCTTACCAGCTTTTAGGGGATCAGGAATACCCAAATCACCAACACTAGATTCAATTGCCTGGGTTAATTCAGCTTCTAACTTGCCCAAACTTTTAGTAAATTCTTTCTGATAATTACTAATGTAAGTCTGCAAGCTACTATAGATTTGTTGGAATTGAGTCAAAAAAGATTGGTTTTGACTAGCTTGAGCATTAGCAGGGAGGCTAGAAAAGGATATCAAAATTGCTGCGCCTGAGATTGCGATCAATCGGTTGGTATTCAAGATACAAGTCCTCCAGGGCTACTACAAAAGGTTTTTTGGTACAAAGAGATTTTACAGTCGCTTGCTTTTTTACTAAATCAAAGGAAACAGCTTGAACCATTAATGTTTTAGGTGATTCTTCCTTATTTAATAAACTGGTGAAGAAGGGATCATCGAAAGGTAAAGCATTAGGTGGAAGGGTGGAAGCAGGGGATCGAAAAAGCATGACATAAGCACCTGGGTCAGCAGATTCAGAGTTAATCCCCGGTTGCTCTAATCCACTCAATCGCTTATTTTGATATTTCAATGCTCTCAGGCTGGGGGAGCGCTTGATGGCATCCTCACCCAATTCTATGTACACGCCACAGCCATTCTTCGCATGAATAATAAATTTTGCGTATTGAGCTTGGTTGTATTGCCAAACCTGAAAGCTGACTATTGACAAAACACCCGCGACTATTGCCAGCAATAGCTTCGTATGAATGACTGATGATAGAACTTTCATAATGGTTTTCCCTGTTTGATGCACTCGACATAATATTTAGAAAATTCTGCCACCCAGGTGAACTTGTCGCTGTGAATTTTCTTGAATTTATCTCGCGTGGCTTGTTCTTCTCTGCTATTGGCAACCAACGCCAGCAGGGGATAGGAGGGATAATAGCGGCAGCGCACATACTTGTTGTTATAGTCGAGCAACCACAACGTATATAGCTGCTGAATATTAGGGGCAAAGCTTTCGTTTTTATCGATAATTTCTCTAGGGATGCCCAGCAACTCAGAGAAACTATTAGCCGCGCCTGGGACAATACGCCCAATCAACCGCAATGGCATATTTTGTAATATTTGTTCTCCCGCCTCCGATTTAGCAATAGAAATGACATCCTGTGCCGCCAGAAACACCCGACAGCCTTGCTTTCGAGCCGTAGCGCATTTACGACCTGCAAGCCGTGATAATGCAGAAAATCCTAGCAATACGCTAGCCTCATCCATGAAAAATACACTATTGGGCGAGGAGAGGGATTGACGGGACGCGGCGATATATGCACTCATCCCGAACACTTCTGCATCCTTTCCTGATTGCAGATTAGTCAGTGCAAAGGTAATCAACTGGCTATCTGCCTGGAAGGTTGAAGGCTTACAGATAGCGCTACCGATACTACTAGCTTGCCAGTACTGTAACCGCAAGCGGATGTAATTAAGTGCTTTTTCTACATTGTCGTCCTGATAGCCTAAATAAATATACGCAAGCGAGAAGAATTTCTCCATATCTGCTAATGTCGGGGTATTCGCCCATTCTGGGGTGTTTATCCCTGCTTTTCGCGCTAATTCAAATCGCTCTTGGATTTCAGCATCTTCGTAAAAGGCTTTTGTGCCTAGAGGTATAACAGACTCGATAGTTTGTGATAGCAACCCATCAAACTTTTGCGTCCCTAAAACTAATTGAAGCACGATTAAATTAATATCATTCCGATGGGCTTTTGTTCTTTCCTCCCACTGCGACTCAGGAAGCTTTGATAGGTCTAGCGGCAGAAATGTTGAATCCTAATACAAAACTTTACATATCTAGTTACACTAACTC
>NZ_JBDNJQ010000417.1:0-609 GCF_051172895.1 Nostoc sp. CALU 1950
ATATCACTGCCATTAGGTAAGACAATTATTTGACTTTTAAAAGTATGGTTACTCTTCTTTCCTGAAAAATATTTTTCTTGTTCTTCATTATCTCCAGGTCGCTCTCTAACTTGTTCATAGCTATCTACTATTAATTCATATTCTGTGAGTAATTCTTTTACTATTTCATAATCAGCAGCGTTTTTTTTTACTTGTTCGAGCAAGCTAGATGGCAACAATTCTCGCAAGTTAGCCAACCAATAATTGAAGACATCATTGGCTGTGGACTCACTGACTCCAAACTGAATCCCCAAAAGCTGAAATGTCATCATATGTCTCAGATAAATCAAGGTTAAAATTATTTGTTCTTGGATAGATAATTTTGGTTTCCTACCTCCTCCACCTGCAATCAGTCTCACTTTCTGCGATTCTAACAACTCTTGTTTTTCATCGTATAGTCGCTCTGCATTTTGGATTAATTGTTGTAACTGTTCATACTCCAGACCAATTAACCGCTTTGTTTCTTGAGGATTCGCCTTAATGTGATTTAGTATGTCGCTCATGTTTCTGTGTAAAAAAAGCTCTTTGATGTTCTTTTACCACAGAATGTTACTATTTTGGAGATGTCTA
>NZ_JBDNJQ010000148.1:0-21214 GCF_051172895.1 Nostoc sp. CALU 1950
AAACCTCAGCCTCATGCCCCTTGAGGGTAGTAATGAGACTGCCATCCATCCGCCACAGTTTCACTGTTTTGTCCCAACTTGCACTTGCAATGGTCTTGCCATCCGGGCTGAAGGCGACATCAGAAACATAACTCTCATGCCCCACAAGACGGTTTTGCTCTCTGGTTTCGTAAAATACTTGGCGCAGGTTGACTACAACCTGCATCTTAGTATCCGCATCTACTTTACCTGATGATTCAACTTTTCGCAGTTGCTTCCCGGCTTTTACATATTTAAATAGTCGATCGAGTTGCGGATCTGAATTTAAAGATTGTGTGGCAATTGTATTCAAGCTTTGTAGTTGGGCAACATCAGCTTGAACTTGAGCTTCTCGCCACTGAGTAAAAGCAAAAATTGCTACTGCACTTACTATGAGCGTAGAACCAACAGCAACTTTAGTGGTGGTTTGTGCTGCAAGACGTGCTTTGACTTGTTGTTCAGCACGTTGTTCAGCTAATTGGCGTGCCTCCGCCTCTGCTTTGCTTCTTGCTTCTGACTCTTCGGCAAGCTTTTGTGCAGCTTCTAGCTCTCGTTGTCGCCGTTTCTCTGCTTGCTGTTCAAGTCGCTCCCGTTCTGCTTGACTAACTACAATTAACTCCCGTGCTAAACCACTTAAAGAGATCCTTTCACCGTGGTTAAGCAAGAAATCTTCTGCTGGCGCTAATTTTACCCCTTGCAGTAAATAATCATTAATCTTGCCGTTATCCAGCCACTCTTGAGCAGATGACTCAATTTTCCTTTGTTGTCTCAAAGCTTCTCGGTTTTCATTAAGCCACTGTCGTAACAGTGACCAATTACGAATCAACGCTTCATGAGCAACATCCACCACTGCCAAACGACCCGATTCTACCCCTTTCTCTACCAAAGTACTAGTCACAACGAGCCGAACATTTTCAGCCGCCAGTTTGCTAATTACTCTTTCTACTACTGCTTCTTCCTGGGATGATGACACCAAATTCTGAAGTAAAACTCGTCTGCGGGTATCCTCTGTTCCCTCTCCTAGCTGCGTTAGTTCCAGAAAAATCCGCTTGGCAATAGGCTGTTCCTCTGATGATAAAGACTCATAAACCTCAGTAGCACGTTTTTCTAAGGTTCCCTTGACACCTCCCAAGCGGGTGTATGCGGCTAAGGTAAATTCCTGCTGCTGCCAAAGTTCCGTCAGCGTGTACTGCAATAATGGTAAACTTCCTGGTGAACCTTCTACATCGGCAATTATTTGCTGTACCAGTTCTTTTTGTACCTGTAAACCCACCTTCAAAGCTGGTGCAGTAATTGCTTGTTCTAGTTCGTCCCGTCTCATCGGTGTCACTGTCACCAGATGTCGCTGAATTTGTTGTGCCAGCCCACTATATTCTTGTTCCGCGCACTTCCCAAAAAAGTCTGCCCTCATTGTCAACACTAAACAGAGCTTATTATTAGTGTGAGATAAAGCACTCAGCAAACATTCAAAAAATCTCTGTCGTTCGTTGATATCCTGACATAAGGTAAAAGCTTCCTCAAATTGATCTGCTAGTAGCACTACCCGTTCAGTATCAGCAACATTAATCAATTGCCCTAAGCCGACTCCACCCTTGGCTAGCAGTTCCTCAGCCGTAGCTAATTGAGATGCTTTATCAATTACTGATAACCCAGAATCTAAAAAAGCCAGTGCTAAACTCTGGAGGGGATGCTCACCAGGGCGAAAAATCTTAATTAACCAATTTTCACTACCTGACAACCGTTGTCCTAGTTGAATTTGATACAGTAAGCCTGCTCTAACAACACTTGATTTTCCACTACCTGATGCTCCTAAAATCGCCAAGAAGTTGCTAGAACGCACTTTCTCTAATAATTGGTCTGTTAACGCTTCTCTGCCGAAAAAATATTCAGCGTCTGATTCTTTACAGTCAAAGTATTGCAAACCACGATAAGGACAAACGGAGCCAGTGACAGCATAACCAGACTCCTGCTTTTGCTGTAACCAAACGCGCGTTAAGTCAATTGCACTGCCAGAGTTAGCGAACAGAGGACGTTGCGGGTAGTTTGCCCAATGATGATGGAGAAAATCAATTAAAGTATAGTTAGTTACCCATGTTCCTGCTAAGTGTTGGGGGTCAAGTCCTTGCAATAAAGCTTCTGTCAACACGCTATGATTGCTGCCGATCGCTTCATAGGCAACTTCAAATTCTCTGGATGCCGCAATAAAACACCTATCCCGTCCTTTACCCCTGTCCCCAGGATCTGCCTCTGCAAAATTTAGTAACTCGCCACTGTAACAACAGTCCAGCCAAATAATTTGTTGTTTTACCTCACTGTCTTGCAAAAGTTCCCGCAGCCATTTCAAGCGAATACCCCAGTTACCCAAATCTGGGTTAACATCACTTGTCCCCAAAAAACCTTCCTGAATACCTCTGTTTTTTCGCAGTCCATGTCCAGAAAAGTACAGCAGTGCGGTATCTGGAGCATTCTTACCTTCGGGCTTAAACAGTTGAACTATAGCTTCTTCTAACTGCGTTAACGTAACTGAGGTTTTTTGACCAACACGAACAGTATTATTTTCCTTATCTTTGACACTTGGTAGCCGCTTAACGTTAAATTGACCGTACCGCTCTAGTAGTTTGGCTATAGCTTCTGCATCAGTTGCTGGTGCTGTCAGACTAGGCAGACGTTCATAACTATAAGTATTAATTCCTACTACCAAAGCGTCTCGAATCATAAGTAGGAGAAATTTTTAGAGAATCTTTCTTTTCAGCATTATCACTCAGTAATTACAAAAAAACTCATAAATATTCCGTAAAAACTTCTATAAAGTTGTGGTAATTACTAAAATTTCTGTATCAGGAGTTAATTTGATGACAAAAGTCATACCTATCAAACTAGATGACAATACGGTAATCTACATCGAAGCTACAGAGGATGTAAACATTCCTGTAGTCAACACGGTGGTGTTGGATGAGGAAGAGGAAGAAGAAGCGCTAGTTGGTAAAGGGATGAGTCCTGAACAAATACGACAAAAAATGATGCAAAATTTCTTGTCGATTCAAAATACAATTCGGACTTATACAGTTTATACCTTGAATGCTTTTAAACAGATTCCGATCGCTGAAGTCAATAAAGTTACCCTAGAGTTCGGCATTGAAATGGGCGGAGAGGCTGGTGTTCCCTATGTGACAAAAGGTACTGCTAAAAGTAATATGAAAATTACTGTCGAATGTTCCTTCCCTAAAGAGAATACATAGGTGATTCAGGAAGCTATCAGTATCTCGGCAGACATCCTTGAGGGTTCAAAATGTCGGCTATATTCAATTACTTGAGCGATTATCGCGCAACAGCGATATTCAGTCTTGGCTCTCACTTATGCTTTGAGAGTCCAGCTTTCATGTCCAAAGTAAGTTAGGGCAACACGAGTGTGAGTGTTGCTTAACCATGCTGGTTAAGCAACGTTTCTCTGACCATGCTTTTTAATCCCAGTCAGTTTGTACTGACTGCGGTCGCACCATGTTCTTAAATTTTGTTAAGTGTGCATCAAACAGTAGTTGGATTGTGCCTGTAGCCCCATCGCGGTTTTTAGCAAGGATAATCTCTGCAATTCCTTTTTCTTGCGTACTTAAGTCGTAATATTCATCACGATACAACATGATTACTTTGTCCGCGTCCTGCTCAATCCCGCCACTGTCACGTAAATCCGAGAGCATAGGGCGTTTGTTATTACGGCTTTCTACTGCTCGTGATAGTTGCGATAAACACATTACAGGTGTTTGTAACTTCATTGCTAAACGCTTCAGTCCGCGTGTCAGCTTTTCTATCTCATTGTTTCTGTTGCCCCCGCCATTACCATCCATGAGTTGTAGATAATCGACGACAATCAAACCCAAATCACGGCGCTCTTGTGCCATGATTTTACGGCATTCAGATTCTATATAGCTCAGTGATGGGTCTGGGCGGTCATCGAGGTAAACAGGTAGCTCTGATAGTGTACTGATGCCCTGTGATAATGGCTCCCATTGTTTGTTAGAGATGCGCCCAGTTTTCAAGTAGCCGCTTTCTATACCTGCTTCACCTGAAAGCGCACGCATGGCAATCTGTAGCTTTGACATCTCCAAGCTAAACACGACAACTGGAAACTGATAAGCTTGTGCTAGATAAAAAGCTATCTGAGCCGCAAACGCTGATTTCCCCATCGCCGGACGACCCGCAACGATGACTAAATCATTACGATTAAATCCAGCAGTCATTGCATCAAGATCGTAAAAGCCGGTGGGAATCCCAGGTAACACTTTACCCTGGCTGCGGTCTTCAATATCCTGAAATAGATTAATAACTACATCTGAAATATGGCTAGCCCCGGCAGTATCAGACGAGCGCTGCAACTCATAGATCAAGTCCTGTAATTGTTCAAAGGCTTTCTCTAAGGGCGTTTCTTCATTGGATTTGTGTTGCAACTCGATTGCAAGGTTTCCCAGTCTACCCAGTTCCCGGCGCTTCCATTTTTCCACAACCAGACCTGCCAGCGCATCAATATTAACTGCTGATACTGTAGAGTCAACCAGCGATGCTAATTTATTTCGCCCGCCGATAATTTCTAACAAACCATTATCAGCTAAATAATTCGTGATCATCAACAAGTCTGTGGGCAATTCTTGGGCATTCAGTCTCTGCGCTGCATTGTATATACGACCATGAGCGCTGATATAGAAGTGGTGCGGCTTCAAAATGTCGCGGACACGTTCTATGGCTCCTGGGTCAAGCAAGATGCCCCCAAGTATCGCCTCTTCAGATTCAATGCTCTGTGGTGGAAGCTTATTGGCTGTCGTAGCAAAAGGAATTACGTTGTCGTCACTGGTGTACATAATTAATCTTTGATTCTTATTAAGTCAAAATTTTTACAGGCATACGCTAGGCAGATAGGAGCCGTGGTGTGATTGTCGTTCCATCCAAAAGAAGGGTGTAGGGTGTAGGGTGTAGAGAACACCATCAAGAAATTGAGGGACTTGTATCGTTCTTCTTCAGAATTAGGTCGCAGCACTTGGGACGGGTCTAAATTCTTACCCTATACCCCACACCCTACCCCCTACACCCAGCCTCTTCGGGGCTTCTTCAATCGGGAATATCTACAAATCTTTCAGGAAACTTGGCACTGGCCCATTCGTACCATTTGGCAGATATTTTATGTTCGCAAAACTTTGATAGTCCCTCAGAGAAGAGCCTACTGTAGTAGTGATCGTGCATCCGCGGCTCCCAGCTAGGAAAATCGTAGCGCTTACGCTGTTTCTCTACTTCTACGGGGTCATCAGCGAAGTTGTTAATTTTGCGCTCTAATGTCCTGCAACCCACTTTCCATTGCTTAAATAAGCAAAATATCTCTGCACTACCTTCATCTTTCTTAGAAAGTACTGTGGCTACGTATGGGGCAACGTTGTTAATGTCTTTACCCTGCGATCGCTGATAGGTTTGATAGTAAAGCAGGAAATCTACTTCCTTAACTGGGTCATCGCTGAAAAATAAACTTTGAGAATCATTCTCACGCGCCGCGCCGGAAAAATGATCCTCATGAGTGGATTTCTCGTTAGTTGCAGAGACTTTCTCAAAGTTAACAGCGTAGTGATTATCTGGAAGTGCTTTGTCCTGGTCAGTTTCTTTCCTTTCTTCTTCCTCTTTTTCCTCAGTCTCTCCAGTGATGGATTGAGGTAATATTATTTCTTTAATATTATTAGAGGGCTGTAAGGTATGCTGTGAGCCGATTTCAAGCTGACCATCATTCATTTTTTGCACCACCCCATTCATTTTTTGCACCACCCCATTCATTTTTTGTACTATCGGTTGGCTTGTATTATTTGGATCGTGCAAAATTTGCATCACGGATAAATCTTTTAATAAGAGTTCTCCGACTTTTACGGGGTCAACGCGATAAAACTTAGTTGCATTACCCTTGATAATGCAAGGTTGACAGGAAATAACATATTCTTGTTTTTCTAGCCCTAACAAGAGATTTTGAATACCTCGCGCCTTACCGAGCGCTGGATACTTTTCTTCCCACTCTTTATAAGTAGCGCTAGTCCACCATTCCCCATGATGAAAGTAGCCACGCTTGTTGAGTCTGGCATTACTTAAGCACCAGCTTTCAATGATTTGAATTAACAAAGCCTGATTAGTGCCTACTGTGTTCGCAACGCTCCAATAGAGCTTAGTGTATGCAGGCTCATAGCCGTGAGTAAGTCGATAAGCCGTAGCCGCATTTGCTGCGGTCGGTTGTTCTACGCTTTGAGATTTCATTTTGTAGCATCCGAATTATTTGTAGTAATTTCGGATAACTCCAACCGTTGCAACGCGACCGCAGAACTGGTTATTATAGTAGTGCGATCGCGGTCAACTCAAGACTTCCACATCTGTAGGAGTTACCGCTATGTTTAGTCAAATTACAGAACCCGCTTAGATTCCCGTCCGAGCGGGTTCTGTCGTTGAATCAGAGGCAAAAACATTATTTGACTGTCCTTGCTCTGTGAGATCCGTTTGCGCCTCTGCGCTTCGTTGTTTTCCTGTCCTAGTCTCCACATCCACAGGTTCGCATAATCAACCCCGTAGATAGGGCAGGCATGAGAGTCAAATTTCCCCTCAATACCCTTTATCTCGTCGTTTGGTTGATTTCCTTTGGTCAAATTATCTCCTTATTTTTGTTGTGAGCGATCACGGCGTGTATTTGCTGCCTCAGCCAGCATGACTTTTATCTGCTGATTGACTGAGCGCTTTTCCTCTTTTGCAAGCGCTTCGATTGTTGCGTAAAGCTCTATCTCGTCATCTTCACTGAAATAAACATTTACTCTCTTTTTCTCCATGTGTGAGTTTTAGCTCTTTTGTGCCATCATCACACAATTTATCACGCCACTCCTTGACATGCTTGTGCTTTCTTGTGCTATATTAGCACACAGAGGGACGAAAAACAGTAAGGGCTAGACGTAAAACACTGCGGACTCCTCAAGACGAGGTTGTTTAAAACTCTGAAACGTTCACGTTCACACACAATAAACATCTTATAAATTCAAGCTGAATCTGCGGTCGCGGCTTATATCTGCGTTCGTGATAGACTTTTGCACCGTGATGGAGACGGCGAGAGTAGGGTCATATTTTCTTGATTTTCTACTGCCGTAGCTGGCAGTAATTAGCTAGTAGAAAAGCCATGAATCAGAAACGAATTGTATTACCTCAAGACTTGATACCCCTTGCCGACCACATTTGCAAGGAAACAGGCGTTTCAACACACAGTCAGCTATTTGTGCTTTTGCTCAAGAATTACGGCGAACGCTTTGTCAAAGCAATAAAGGAGGCTTAAACGATGTATATCAATTTACGCAACTTAGAAGCAATCAACGAACTACCTTTTGAGAGAACAATGCTTAATCAAAATCAATTACGAAGGTTAGAAGCAGTAGATCGCTGGCTCAGAGAAATCCGAGATTCAGAACAATTCAAACAACTGGAATACTCTCCAGATGTGATGCTAGGAGATGCAATTCAAGCAGTAGGCGAATTACTTGATGAACACGAATCCTATGATTACAAGCCCACGAATTTTACTGATTCAGAGTGGGACTCATATCTAGAACAAAAGCCAGTAATGCACATTCGCCGTGTGAAGAATTGGCGTAAAAAGATTAACTCATTCATACTCGATGCAGCATCAGAAGTAGCAATTCTGAGCTTGGTAACTACTAGTTTTATGGTTGTTGGTACTATCTTTTGTCACGGCGTTGACCGCATTCAAGAAAGCAAAGGCGACCAATATCAACCCACATGGATCTACAACGCCAAGATTTTTGAAGGAAGCGCCATCGCATCTATCGCCGTCTTCCTGGGTGCAAGCTTAACGGGCGCGTGTGTTGCGGGAGGTAAAAATGATGATTGATAAAGAGCTTGTAGGATGCGTCACCCTCTTAAGCAAATCCAAAACCTACAGTATCGATGGCGCTCTCTATCGCTATCTCTATAGCAATGACAGTATCCGACACACACAATATTATTTCCGTCCTTTACCGCGTCAGTCTAAGACTGCTGACTTAAAGCTCAATCGTGACAAAGTGCTAAGGCGCTGCTACGAAGTGCCGAGCTTATATAAACAGCACACAGCAGAGATAAATCACAACTCAATACAGCTGAGTTTGTTCTAAACCTTGGTAATATCTACCACCGCGCAAAACGTTCAAAAGCAAAGTTACAAGCGCGTCAACTAGTCCAAAAGGGGCGCTTTTACGGGGGTAAAATCGATAATTCAGTAAGTCTTGAATCGGTAAGCGCTTTGTTATTACGTGGTTATAGCCATTGAGTGCAACGACTAAAAGGCTTCTAAAAAGTTATTTTCTAAGGTTATTGACAGCCTCTAAGAAGAGGGGCTTATCCATAACTCTGAATCAATCTTGGGGGCTAGTCAAATACCTGAGAATGTCCGGGCAGTCGGTAGATTTTATACACACTTAAACAAGATTACAGAGGTAACGTGGCAACAAAGAAGTATTTAGCTAAGTATCGTCAGCTTAGACAGATTTATGAGCGAGTGTTAGGCAAGACAATCTCAGACGAGACTTGGTATCGGGTGGTGTCTTTTCTCAAGCAGCGTTTTAGCTTGAGGGTTGAATCAGAGTCGGCAGAAACCATAGTTGAAACATTTGCGGGACTTAAACGGCGCTATGGTGCGTTAAGTCCAACCAGTGAGGGATTTGAGGAGCGTTGGCAAGCATTCAAGCATTTTTATTCGTCCGAAGGCGGCTATAGCGGTATTGAAGCACTATCTGCTTTGGCAAACTATCTAAAAATCAATCTTGACGACGTACCATCAAGCACCCGTTACTACTGGTTTAGTCAAGTCGGTCTGTCTTACAGCGCTCATAGCACCTATCACAGCAAAGATTTGGCCCTTGTCGCGTTTGTTGCTGCTAAATGGGCAATCAACAAGCGTAAGCAAACGATGAAATCCGCAACCATCGAAGTTTTAACACTAGCCCTTTAAGGAGTAAGCATCATGTCTGACAAGTTTACTAACAATGTCCGCGCTCGTTTGTACAAACAGGGTTATCAAGGATTTACCAAGGACGATTATACTTCTGCCGCGATCGCTGTCGAGTGCGATGACCTTGACAATCCCACCAAAGAGCAATTGAGCCAAGCCGTTGACTATCTCAAAGTCAAATCGACAAGCCAATTATCTGTAACTGATGAACCCGTTGAAGAAACCTTTCTTGTAGGCGTAGAAGATGCACAGCCTGAAGTTGAATCTAATCAGCTTGCAGTTGCCGAACCAGAGAATCAGATTGTGCTGACAGACCTTGAAAAGCAAGCGCTCGTTGCAGACATTGCACAAGGTGCGGGAATTGAACTCAAAGCGGCGGATGTGAAACAGATTACAGTGTCCATTGCTTCCACCTTTGCATCTAGAAAGGAGTTGAACGAGGCGATTTTTAACGCGCTCGTCCACTTTGCAAGGGAATTCAAGAATCAAGAAGTATCCAAAATCCGACGCAAAGCCGACGAAATCAGGCAGACACTCGCAGAGATGGATGATGTTGCTGGCAGTGAACTGACCCAAATCAAGCAAGCGATGGAGGCCACCGCCCTGGACTACAAAAGCCAGTTTGCAGACCTCGCGTTATCTTTCGCCGGAATTATCGATTAAGGCATCCGGCAAGCTTACTTACAAGCATTTGTTAATTGGGCTTGTGGGGATACCGTTACTAATTGCACTCGCGGCTCCCCTCTCTCAATGGTTTATGACGGAATGTTGCACATACAGGAGTCAAAAACGTGAAACATATCAAGAATATGGTCGGTAAGCATGGTAAAAAGCTGAAGGCAAGGGCTGAGAAATTAGGCGTTGCAGACAGCTTAATCATGGGTTGCATCAATGGTGACGATGCCGCACTGACCAAAGTAGGGGAAATGGGCAACGAGGGCGAACGCATCTTAACCATCATGCCCTACATCACAGATAACCTGTCAGCGTTCATCAAAGGCACTGAGGAATATAACAAAGGACTTGCAGAGATTTACAAGCAAGCTGGCGCGTCTGGTATTGCTCTCGACAAAGCCAGTGCTGATTTAACGATCGCAAATTTAAAGTACGGTCACGAACGCTCAGAAATCGGATTGAAGCTGTCCAGCGACCGCACATTAGAGAATCAGCGCTACAGAGAAAGCATCGACCTAGTTAAGCTCAAGGCTTACATCGACTATCACATGAGTAAGGTTGACCATCTGGCGGCTGCTAAATCGCAGTTAGCCCGACCTGTTAAGGCACAGCTAGACGCTGATAGGACTTATGAAACGGAAAAGGCAAAACATCTATTGACTTATGGCGAAAACTCAGACCTTGATTTAGTGCCTCGTAAGTCATTCACGACTAACAAATTAGTCCAAGCGTTCCGCACTGCTGTTTCTACGATTTTCGAGTAGTCAACATTTAAAAATCCCCTACTAAGTTAGCGATTAGTAGGGGAAGTTCAAATTTGTCATAAGAACAATGTTAGATGAACTTAACACCTCACTGCAAGACGGGGACACCGAACAATCACTCAACTATCAAGATTATCCTGATACTGCATTTACCCAGGATGAACAAGAAGCTATTAAAAGATTCAAAGCGAAGGAAATTGAAAAGCTTAATCGCAGTCGCGCTGTTCTCAAAGGAATTGAGTCTTGCGGCTGGGGTGTTACTTCTTATTGCTTGGCTAAGTATTTAGTAATAGCTACAGGCTCGGCAGGGCTAATGCCTGCGGTCGCTATTGTGTTGGGAATTAATCAAATAGTTAATCGTGATTTATTGGAGTTTACCGTAAATAAGTCTCCTGAAGGATGGGTTTTTACGGACATGGACAAGGCGATAAAATTTCTCTTTCAAACAATATTCGGATGCTTCATTTTGTGGACTGCTATCGGTGATTTTTACACCACAATGCAGAACTCACATAAGACTTACGACAACATCAAAGCGACTGTAGAAGATTTTAACCGTCTGCCAGAATCAGACAAAACTATTGTGTTTGTGGTGGGTGCATTGGTGGCAGGCAGTGTGGTTTACGGCATCCATAAATCCAAGTCATGAAGGCTCAATCCCTACTGAAAGTTGGCGCTGTCACAGCTTTACTTCTGGGGCTAGCAAGTGCTTATTACTATGGGCAGACACCGCACCCTTATCAGTTTACTGAAGTGCGATTTTGTCCGGTAACAGCTAATAAACGGACAATGAAGTACTATAACAAACCCACACAATCACAATCGGCGCTTGATAACAAATACTGTCGTTTCAAGTACAGATTGCTCACAGAAGTATGGAAGTCACGACAGTTTAATGATGTTGTGTCTCTCCCTGACGGTGCTTTCATTACTAACGATTTGGCTCCATCGGAGAATCCTAGTCTGTGGTTATTAGTCGCGCCTGCTTTCGTCTGGATGGGTTATTACTGCTGGGCTGCCAAAGATGAGATTGACAACGAGTCAAGTTTTCAACGTTTGGAGAGTTTCAAAACGTCAATCAAGCGCCAAGGTTTAATTACTAGGACTGAGCGTGATTTGCAGTCACATGAATCAGAGCGCATTAAAGACAAGCATAAAAAGGACATCGACAGACGCGCTGATAATCTGTTAGTCCAAGAACGCTATATCTCTCTTGAGGAATTGCAGCAACAGTATCAGCGTCAGTCAGAGCTTGAAGATTTGCAGTTTAGCAACACGGTTAAACAGTTCGCGGTTGCTGACTCTGTAGCTGATAAATCCATTGCTGAAAACAGAAGAGACAAGCGCAAAGCGGACGCAGAAAACATCAATCCCAGTAGTGAAAAAGTTAAGGCTCCACAAGGCACGACCGCCCAAGAATTAGTTCAACTATTGAAAAATCATGAAGGTGGCTGGCTATGGGATGTCATTGAATCAACAAAACCAGTTTGGGTGTTGGGAGGTCAAGGCAGTGGTAAAAGCAGTTTTGCTGCATCAATTGTTATGTGTAGGAAAGCGATTTTTGATTGGAATATTACATCAATCGTTGACGCTCATGGACATAAAAATAGAGCGAAAGCTTGGAAGTTGTTGATACCTTTAGAGCCGGAATTAATCGGCGAACGCAACGATTATTTAGCTATTGGTGAGGCAATGAATGAAGCTGTTCAACGTTGGAGCGACCGCACAGAAAACGACACCCCTATTCAAACACTTTGGGATGAATTAACACAGCTTTCTCTGCAAGATGATTGTAAAGAATCAGTCAAAAAATTTGTGAGACATTCACTTACTGACGTTCGCAAGGCTGCCGAATATCTAGTTTGTATTTCTCATGCTTTTACTAATGCAGCAAGTGGTAATGCTGAGGGTTTTAATGATTTAAGGCAAAGCGAAACTATCCAAATCAAGCGCAAGTCAAAGAACGGTCGCGTACCTCTAAATCATGCTGAAATCAGTGGTCTTTATGATGATGACGGAAATCTAATTGAATCGAAGCGCGTCACAGTTCCAGACTGGTTTTATCCTGATAGCTTGCTCAGATTTATTAGTAATCGTTAGAGAAATATTTATCGTGAGTTACAAAACCTGAAAACTTTGTCGATTAAAAATTGTGAGGGATTTAGATTTATGCACCCAATAGAATTTAAGAAAAAGTGGCAGTTAACTTATAACGACCTGGCACTCGTCTTAGGTTACGAAAATGATTTGTAAGGATTCAGGTCTAATATTGAGGAAGTAAAGAAGGGCGAGACAGGGAGTTACTAGAATTAGCAATTAAAGCCTGTGCAAAAAAATCAATCACAGACCTAGCTTGACGGCGACAAGTCTGTACCACGGTCAACAAATTAGCAGTATGTTGAAACCGCTCCATTGAACGGGAACCACCACTAACTTTACGTTTTGTCACAGCCAAACGCAGCGATCGTTCAGCCTGATTATTATCAGGAGGAACTTCAGGATGGTCAAGGAAATACCACCATTGGCTTGCTTTATCGCGCAAAGAACGTAAAAGCTGACCTGCTGTTGCTCCTGCTTTGTCAATCCACTGATTGAGTGAGGAGTGCAACTTAGCTTTGAATTGATTGACCCAATCGTTATAACTACTTGAATCAAGAGTTTCAAACCATCGAGCATAATTGCTAAAAGCTTCATCAATTAAATTAACAAACGTTTCACCGATAGCTTGGTTGTGAAGACCTGGAAGAATAATTAGTTTTTTGAAGTGTCGGCGTAGATGAGCCAAACATTTCTGCTGGGCAAAAGCTGGATAGCCATTGTAAACGCTAAAATCATCGCTGCTGATTACCCCTGTATATTCAGTCCCTAAAATGGCTGATAATTCGGCTCGTGAACGAGTGTCAGCAGCAGTAAACAGGCAGAAATCAGAATTGGCAACTACCCACAACCATTCTTTTATCCCTTTAACTGACCAAGGCGTTTCATCCACATGAACATTCGGTTGTGTCTGTTTTACCCAACTACTTAACTCAATAATGCTCGGTTCAATTGCTTGAGTTATTCGTTCATTGGTGGCTACTATTGTTCCTAACCCAATTTCAACTTGCCCTAATTCCCACAACATTTCTTGCTGTTTTTCATAAGGCATGTGTGCATAATTGTTTACCCATCCTAAGAACGCCTGTAATTTAACTCCTAAATCTTGCCCTGGAACGATATCTGGCGACCATGAGGCTGTTTGTATATTTCCACAGCATTCACACACGCACGTATGGCGTTGATACTCCACTATTTCAATGGGACGTTCCACTAGTTGCGCTACATGTAGCGAACTGCAAACATAAATCGTTAAAACTGCAAACAAGCCATTTTTGAAACCACATTATTTGCAAATAAGAGGGGTCTCAAAACCACAATAACTGCAAATGAAACCACAATAATTGCAAACAAACCGCAAACATAATTTTGAAACCACATTAACTGCAAATAGGCTGTAGTCTTTAGCCAGTATGGATTTTAGCTTTTTTGGGGCTATTGGGATGAAACTGTCCAAATTAAAGAAAATTCACCATTACTCCAGTCTAAACTTAAGAATCTTTACCAAGATAAAGAAGCAGGTTAGTGGTACTTGCTCCCAAAAACCTAATTAATAATTAAATTGGACGGATACCGTTCAGATTAAACCACAACGTTCGGGCATAAGTGTTTGGCTAATTGGATCGTATAAACTGGACACTTATAGAGCCATAAATGCTATAACTCAATTCCCATAAGGGTTACGGCTTATTTGCAGTTAATGTGGTTTGAAAACCCTTGTTTGCAGTTTGAAAATTATGTTTGCAGTTTCATTTGCAAATAATGTGGTTTTGAGACCCCCCTTATTTGCAGTTAATGTGGTTTCAAAATCGCCTTGTTTGCGGTTTGAAGCGTTTATGTTTGCAGTTCGCTACATTTAGGCATTGGAGCAACAGCAGCAGCGTTAGCCCTTGGCTATTTCGGAGTGCAGTACTTCGGTCGTAACAATATGTTTACCATCGCCGCAGCTGTGGGAGGTGCAGGGGCAATCAGCTATGTACTTCAAAAACCTGCTCAACCAGAAGCCCCAACCGCACCGATAAAAGCTCAAAGAAAAGGGAAAAAGTCATGAGTGACCAAGACACTGTGCAAACACAGCCAAGCCTAACGACTACCGAAATCATGACCATCATCCTCGGTTGCGAACAGACTCTTAGGTTTGTGCAAGCATCTCCCAATTACAAACAAATCGAAGCGTCCGAGCGGTTCAGTACATCGAATGACCTAAAAATTGGTGATGCAGTGCAAGCCTTGATGGAGATTCACGAAGCAATCCTAAATATCGAGTTCTATTCGCAGGTTTGAGGAAGCAAATGTTAGAAACGGCAGCCTTACAGCGTAACCACCTCTACCAATTCCGTGGTCAACAATTGCGCTACAGCCATCGTTCTAATTGTCGAGTCAATGCGCCTTTTGTATTCAATGACTCGAAAGGCAGAAGAAAAGAATTAAGCCAAAACCAAGTGCAGAGGGAGGTTTTTGAACTTGTTGAGTTTTGTGAGAACTGATGATGAAGCGATCGCACCTGCCGGCAAGCTTGGCGATCGCCTCACCCGAAAGTGCATCAAGTACACATCGTTACAAGGATTCTAACAAATGACGCTTGACTACAAAAATCCCAACGATTGGGGCAAATCGCCTCTGACCGACTCCGCCCTAAGAAAGCAGCAATTCAAAGCCGAGAGTCCTGAACAATGGGCATCAATGATCTCAGCAGATATTGAGGCACTCTCCACACCAATCTTCGAGAGTGAAGATTACCCACCCTTCACCGGGACGGAATTTCTAGCAACTCATTCAAGCATCGATGACCATCCATACTCTGCGGCATTTGGTCAATTCTTGGGTAACGGTATTGACCCTGACATTGCAAATATCTTGGCGTTTGGCTCTAACCGATTTGATTTAATCTCTGATGATTTTGACGACCCCGTAAGGCAATTAGCAACGAGAATTTATAGCCGATTTGAAGACATGGGGTATTGGGATGAATTGCCCCAAGAGTCGAGCGATATCGACTACGACAACATACCTTATTAGGAGAATAACGCAATGGATTTTGCAATACGCAATCCGGTAGTTGGTCATGCAAGCCATATTGATGAAAAAGCACAAGCATGGGGAGGGTTTGAGTCTGATATTCTGGGCTATCTTTCAGATATAAATAAGCTCGAACAGTTTGCCGATTATGCGAATAATGCCCAAGAATTATCTGACAGACTAGAACCATTTTTAGACAACGCCAAGGTCGTCTTTGAGGCAATGGAGAAGCTCACCAAGGGACAAGTTACCTGGGTCGAACTTCGTAAACAATATGGCTCTCATGTTGCGGGTGCTATCGCCAAAATTCGCAAACTCAATTCGGAATTTGATTCAGAAATGAGTAAAATAGATGCCCAAGATAGAGCCGACTTGCTGCGAATTGACCAAAAACGTAAACACGCACTGACCGAAGTTGCAGCACAATTACATCAAGATTTACAAGCAGAACTGTGGCGGCATGAAAACAAAATTAGCAGCATCGAAAATAGACAGACTGTGCAAGCCGAAAGGCAAGCAATTACTACGGGATTAAGAGAGAAACGCCAACAACTTTTAGCCCGTGCAAGATATGGCTCAAGAGCTTTAGAACCGAATCAAACGCCCCAGGAAGTGATACCGTTTCAATCCCAAAATCATGCACCAGCATCAAGTGTTTCCGCAACAGGAACAGTTCGCGGGTGGGGTGCGATGTTGGGTAACTTGTGGCAGAAGTTAGGCGACAGATAATCAATTAATTAGGTCAGGCTGATGCTAGTAAGGAAACGAAATGAAGATCCTCATAGCGTCAGCCCTTTTTCATTTGAAGGGCTGGCACAGAAATCACAACAAGAACATCAGCAGCAGAAACAACCCGAACAGTTACCACCACTGCCAGAAAATAACAGAGGTAGAACATTTAGACGTGCTGGTAATGCCTGTGAGATTGTCGCTGGCAGTTGTTTGAATAGTGCAGTAATTTTCACCTTTCACCTGTTGCAAGTTCACCCAGTTGGAATGTTCCTTGCTGTGGGTACTGCACACCTGTACTTTACTGCCACTGCAACGGGTGAAGGCTTTAATAATTTTGTCACTAATTTAATGACTGGATGCAGTGCGTCACTGGCGTTATTGTGTGCCCTTTCAGAACCGATTAGTGAATGGAATGAAGCGAGAACTTCTACTAGTACAGTTAAGACTTCTATTGAGTCGGTTTATAAGCCAAAAACTGCTGAATCTTCAAGTTGGATGGATGGTGCAGGAGTGGCGATATTCGTAGCACTATTAATGATTTTTCTGTTTGGTGGAAGGAAGAGTAAATGAATTATTTAAGCGAGAAACATAAACAGTTATCTGAGTCCCAACAATCGGGCTTAATGTTGTGGTTTGGTCGCCTACCAATGGACAAGAAAGCTGTTGCAATTGGGCTTAGTTTGACTGTGGGAATTAGTTCGGCGGCAATGGCATGGCAGGGAACAAGTAGCGATCGGATCTACTTCTGCATCAAAACCCCTTCAAAAACATTGGTGTGCCGGGATAAAGATAACCGACCGTTTCGCATGACCCCCTTCTACTGGCAAGAATGGAAACTGTCTGGAATGCCCCGCCAAGTAGTGCGTGACCCAGCTATGGGCGTTAATGGGTTGGTAAAAGCGACTAACCCATGCAAACCGTTTTGGGCATTTGGGGGATTCCTGGGGTTTGCTCTTGCTGGGTGGATGCTTCGCCATTGCCAAGAGGAGGAGAAGCAGAAAGCCGTATTTGAAGACATCGCCCAAAAGCGGGATGCAGCAAAAGCAGAGATGACTGCACGTTCCGAGTTGTTGGAGAGTTACAGGGACGTTGCGATCGCAGAAGTTCAACTACAAGCTGACTTGGATCTAATCGCTAATGATCGCACTGTTGATATCACCAAAGCTGAGATTTACTCCGACGTTGAGATTCAAGTTGCCCAGCTAGATGCGACTGATGCACTTTTCGAGGCGCAGACGGCTGGGATGACCGAGCAACAGAAGGCAGATTACATTAAGCAGCTTCGTGAGATGAAAACGCCCTATTTGCAAGGTAGCCAGACCTTAGCAGGAACGATTGACCCGAACGACAAGGTTACTGGATCTGAGCCAGGAGCGATTGCACCACAGGACAATAAAACGGCATGGGTGCAAAACCTAATTAAACAAACTGCCCTTATCTGGGGCAACCAAGGGGGCGGTAAATCTTGGCTAGCCCGTTATGTAATCCAACTCAAAAAACAAGCCGGCTACCGTGTGATTGTCCTTGACCCCGACTCGAACCGTAGTGAATGGCGAGGAGTTGAAAGTTACCACTCCTGGGATGATATTGAACAGCAGATCCGCGATTACGTTCAAGAATTAGAATCACGGTTAAAAACCTTTAATAATTCATCATTGAGTGAGTCGCAATGGCGGCAGAAACTTTGGGCATCAGGTAAAGCTTTGTCTTTAATCTGTGAGGAGGCCACCACATACGGCGACTTCATTAAAGATGCAGAACTGTTAGAGAAATTCGGCAAGCTGGCACTAACCAAAAGCCGTAAACAAGAGATGCCCATTACTGTCGTAGCTCATAACAACACCCAGACGTGTTTATTCGGCATTAAGGGATTACATAATCTTGTTTCTAAGATGCTCCAAGTTGAATGTTTGGCAGAAGTAGATCCAGTTACACTACAGCCCTCATCGACGGGGAAAGCTAAGGTAAAACTCGATAGTTCTAACGAATGGCTTGATGTTAATCTGCCCAAAATGACAGCGAAAATATCTGACTTTAGCGACGCTCTCCCAGCAGAATCTAACCCCAATCCCCCCATCGATAAAGCTACTTTAGAGCGCATTTATGAATTGGAATTCAATCTTGGTAGCAAGGCAGGTGACACCCAAGATGAACCTAAGAAACTATCACCCCAGGCGCAAAAGCTGTATGAATATCTCACCAGAACTGAACGAATTGAAGCTGATGTAAGAGAGTTTAAGGGCAACTTTAAAGTGAACGGTGAGAGATTTAGTGTTGAGCAAATCAAGGGCTGGATGTATGAAATTGTGGGGGCAGGATTGGCGGACTGGATAGCTGAGGGTGTTATCAAGCTCAATCAAATTTGACTGCGATTGGTGTCTGGTGTCTCGCCTCAAAAACGCCCTTTTTTAACGGACACAGGACACCGGACACCACAGACACTAAAGCTTGAAAGCCTTATCTAGCATAGACACCAACAGACACCAGCCCAGACACGACCGAGACACCAAGTGTCTTAAGCGTGTCCGCTAGACACCAATAATAAATAACCTCATAAACAGCCATTTATTATTAGAGGATTATCAAAATTATGCTGAGAATAGTAATTGTTGAACCAGAAACATTCACACTCTTGGGCTTCAAGACTGCTATTTCACAATCTCCAGATATAGAAGTAACTGGTGATGCCACCTGTGGAAAGCTGGGGTTTCAGTTAATTGAACAGACAAACCCTGATGTTGTGTTAGTTGATTTACTATTGCCTGATATGAGTGGTCTAGAACTGACTAGCTCAATCAAAAGGAAAACTAATAGTAAAGTGGTGATTTTTACTAATCAGACTCATTCCGACTTTATTAAGTCAGCTTTTCGTCATGGTGCTGATTCTTATATGCTCAAAAGCGCTGATATAGAATTGATTGAACTAGCCATCAAAAGAGCTTACTTTGATGAATGCCTGCTTGACCCGAAGCTTGCTAAAAAACTGTTAAAAAACCTTGATAAAAATAGATATATTGACCCTAGTTTTGCTGATAAAAACTTGCTTGATTCTCCCACCGAACGACAAATACAAGTCCTGCGTTTACTGGCTCAGGGTTTAGCTTTTGAACAGATTGCCAAAGAAATGTTTCTCTCTGTTAGTACAGTCAAACGTTATGCCAGTGATTTGTACAGTAAATGGCACGTCAAGAACAGTTATGAGGCGATAAAAAGAGGGGCGATGCTTGGTTATATTGACTATAACTTGATTGTGAATGAATGATGTATTGGTGAGGAGAGCGAAAGGATAAAATCGGGGAGTGGTGGGGTTTAATTCTGATGCCACTCGCCAAAAACCAAGAGCAAAATCTGGGTATACCGAGAGGTAATCTCACTTAATCAGGGTAGCAACATCCTCCTCTACAATCTGAATATGCACCACAGTCTTTTTGAGTAGAACATCGAGACCACTCACATTTTCCCGATTTGCAACTATTCAAGAAAAGTACAGCCAGCGTTATAGAGAATACGAGGAACATAATTATTTTTTTCATCTAGAGAAACATAGACACCTTATTGTCAATTATCTTCAAGTATAGAAGTTTCAGCATATAAGAGTAAATAATTTATACTTATTTATTACGGTATTTACACAAAAATTAACTATGCTAAGTAAAAAGACCGTATATTTACCAAGTTACAGTCAGTTTTTACGCGGATAAAATAGAGCAAACCTAACATTACTTGTTACATCAAGTAGTGAGTGTTGAAGTGTATGAATATCCAAAATAAGTTGCTAGATAATCAAGTAAATGTTAGTAATCTTATCCGCAAAATCCTTGCTTTGAGTATTACCCACTGTTAGGAAATAGATGTTCTAGGCAAACGCTTTTGTCCATGCAGAAGATTCAACAGATGTTGAATACAATAAGCAAACAAGGATATGAATTATATATGATCTATTACTCTAATTAGCATTATAAAAAATAATTTTTCTTATTAAAATCTGATTACCAGAGAAATGACTTACTTAAAAAACTTTGTAACACAGCCTAAATGGCCACTGATAATATTTGTTTTTACTACTTGCATAATATGGTTATTTGGTAAATTTTACCAACCTCTGGTTTCTCAAGCATTGATATATAGTGGTGAGTATATTTCTTCTACTTCAACAGGTCAGTTAGTCACATCTGAAGGAATAGTCATAAAAAGTTATCGTAGTCAACAAGGTATACAATTTCTTACTCTAAAAGGTCAAAAAGGTGAATACGGAGTATCTTTTTTTCCGTTAAGAAAACGTTCGTTTCTTTTACTTTTATAGTTGCAGATAATCCTGGCTCAAACCAATGATTGCAGGCTCAGTTGCAAATAATCCTGGCTCAGTTGCATTTAATCCTGGCTGAAGCGCAATTATAGTTGCATTTAATCCTGGTTTGTAAATGTCTTGATTGCAGGTTTGAGCGATTAGTATTGCAGGTCGCTACAGCTAATCGGGCAAAACTAACCAAAAAAAGAGCCAGCTACTATTTTTTTGATAATCGCAAAATTCTTCAGTCTACTGAATTTTGCTTGCGTCTCACCTTTGTTAATCAAGATAACGTTTGCTGCTGCTCAAATTTGATTGTTTTGGCATACCTGTAGTGTTTCTAATTGTTTGGGATGACTGATAAAGTAATCCCTCAACCATTGACAACCCTGTGCAAGCAATTGATCTAAGCTTCCTACCAACCACACCCGCGCCGTGTTGTCATCTGAGGCGGTGACGATGCGCTCTCCATCCGGGCTAAAACTGGCGCTTCTGACAGAACTTCTATGCCCTTGGAGTTCGGCTACCAGGTTGCCAGTCATGTCCCACACCCGCGCCGTGTTGTCATCTGAGGCGGTGACGATGCGCTCTCCATCCGGGCTAAAACTGGCGCTGTAGACATAA
>NZ_JBDNJQ010000243.1:0-8426 GCF_051172895.1 Nostoc sp. CALU 1950
AAAGGGGTTCGGCTTCGCTGTATCTGCCTTGGGAGTAGTAGAGTAACGCTAGGTTATTGAGACTAAGTGCGATATCTGGATGTTCTTCTCCCAGAAGCTTGCGCCAGAGCGCCAAAGCTTGGATATAAAGGGGTTCGGCTTCGCTGTATCTGCCTTGGGAGTAGTAGAGTGACGCTAGGTTGTTGAGACTAAGTGCGACATCTGGATGTTCTTCTCCCAAGCGTTTTTTAGTGATTTCTAGACACTGCTTAAACCAAGGTGCTGCTTTGTCATACAATCCCTGACCATTATAAAATCGAGCGTTGCCGAGGAATGCCCAAATTAAATCATCATCACTGACATATTGAATGAGATTCTTTGCTACTTCTACTATGTGAGGTGTGGCGGGGGTGACATCGTTGATTTGCTCAAGGGTGGGTGAGTCAGGAATATCTTTAGCAACTGCTACCATTACCTTGCAAAAACTTCGCTTAAGTTCCTCTGCCTGTTCTAAACCTGTAAGCTTATATTGGAAAAATTCCCGCAACAGTGGATGCAATTGATAGATTCCCTCACCTTTACGCTGGAGTAAATGCAGATTCAGTAAGCTATCGTCTCTAATTTCTTCTAAATCTTCGGCATCTTCTTCTGGTAAACATTGTTCTACCAACTTCCAGGGTATGGGTGCGGCGGCAAATAAACTTAATAAACAGCCCAGTTGTTTATCGTCGTCCTCTAATTCCTGCCAACTCAACTCAAAGGCTGCTAACACACCTCGTTGTGCTGTCATGTCGGCTTCCGACTTAGATTTAGAGAGGGAACGCTCATCTAGTCGCTTGTTCTCTAAGCGTCGCAACATTTCTGCTAGAGATAAATCCTGTTTCTGCGCCAGATAGCGCCCCACTAATTCCACAGCTAAAGGTAAATATCCCAGCCACTCACACAACTGATTTGCTACAGATAATTCTCGCTCAATTCGCTCTGGTGTTTCTTTGAGCAAAGACCTTAATAACTCCAGCGCCGCCTCTGGTTGCAGCACATCCAAAGATAACTGTGCGATGCGTCCCAAGTTCTGGCGCGTAGTCATCAGCACTTTAAACCGAGAAGGTAGCGACTGTAAGTAAGGCTTGACTTGCTCGTAGTCGCTGACATCATCCAGCACTAGCAGCACCTCACCTTCACGCCAACGCCGCCAGCAGTATTGCACTTGCGCGAGTAAATCAAAATCTTCTGGCGGGTTTAAGTAAAGCTGAGTTCTCGCAAACTGCACAACTTGAATGCCGACATCCCCAGTTTTTGGTAGCAACCAGCAAATTCCACCTTTGTAAATTTCACGGTGAGCGATCGCGTATTGTAAAGCCAGTTCTGTTTTACCGACACCACCCATCCCAGCGATTGCAGCAATTGCTACCTGATTATTTTGCTGCAACATCTGGTATAGGGTTTGCAGTTCAGTTTCATGCCCAAAAAACCCCACCGCACCACTCAAGGGAAGATTTTGGGGTACTATAGTATGGAAATTTAACTTTACCCGTTCTCTTTCAGGCGCCTGTAACCAAAAATTAATGGTATTGCCAGAAATGGTATTAGTTTCACCTTTAATGTTTATTTCTTGCCAATTCCCAATGATTGCCAATTGAGATTTTGCTTCATTTACCAAAGCTTGAACTGCTTGAGCAATCTCAGGATCTTTATTTGCAGCTTCTTCTACTTGTTTAACCAGATATGCTTGACCATAATTTAGAGGTTGCTGTTGAGCTAATTCTATGGCACTTGCTGTTTTAGGTTCTTTTTTCCTCAGCAGTGAGAGCAATTTATTGCATTCTTCAAGTACTTTTTCTCTTAGCTTTTCTCCAGTCTTTTCAAAAGCTTTTCTGAGAATCAGAGTGGTTAATGCTACTGCTGGTAATGTTAGTGGACGATAGCTAAGTTCTAGTGCCTCTATTAACAGGGATTCTGCTTCAATGTAACGACCCTGATCCAAGTAAAGAGTTGCTAACTCATTCAAGCTGTTAGCTAATTCTTTATCTAAACCTAACTCTCTTTGCAGAGCTACAGTCTCTTTAAAATACCCTACTGCTAACTCTTGTTCTGTTTTGTAATCAGCAAACTGACCACTTTTGAGTTGATTAAGATATATTCTTCCCATTCGGGCGTAATAATCAGCTTGCTCAGGTTTTTTTGCGTACAGTCCCTGCTCAATCTGCACCTTTTGCGGTAGAAAACGGAATACACCCCTGCGCCAACTCCAAAAATCAGGAGCATGTTTACTTAGTTTGATCAAGACTTCGTTAGTTAGCCATAAAACTATGGGATAAAGAAATTCACGTAAACCTTCTCTTGTCCATTGTAAGTAACCGAAAAAAATTTCACGCTCGGAACTTATATCTTCCAGTTCCTTCAAAAAACCAAGCTTCTCAATCTCAGTTACCGTTATAACAGCTCTAGCATTATTCACTAGGTACTCATCTTTTTGCACTAGCTGTTCAATCGCATATCTTAAACTTGGTTCCCCTCGCGCTAGCTTTAGCCGATATGGATGAATATAAGATTGGACTTCAGCCTCATAACGCTTTATTATCTGATCGCGTAAATAACTATCATCACATACAGCAATGAGCAAACTCATTATTCCTTCACTAGCTTCTATAGAAACTAGCAATTCGTTATATTTTTGTTCATTTCCTTTTTCAAATTCTTTGGGTGTTAGCATTTTTTATAGTATTTATATTTAAATTAGTTTTCTCTCCCTTAATAGTTCTAAAACAATAGGATGAATATCATACCAATTTCTATAATCATGATATTCTATAACGTGTAATCCATGCAGTAATTCTAAAAAATATCCTTGATTCGGATCGTCTGGTTCATTAAATTGATAAATTTGCTGCAATATTTCATAGTCTAACTTGGTTAAAGGAGTAGCAAAATCATTCCGCAAATTATTAATTGCTTCTTCTAAAATAATATCATTTATAATCAAAGTTTCGTTATCTTTTATACGCCTAACCTTTCCCAAGCAAATTATGCAACATTCATTAGCAATACGGATTAACTCACGCAGAACGCCACCACTATATAAAACAATTTTTTCTGCTGTTTTAGTATCTAATATTGTTTCAGGAATACGTTTTTTTAAAATATCATATAAAGTTGTTTTTGCTTCCAAAATTGGGAGTATATTAGATTCACGGGTTTCTCCTTTATTTAATAACTTTACAACAGGTAATACGATTCTGTAATTTGTTTCAGTTTCAAGAATAGCTTTAAGAAACTTATCTCTCAAAGCGGCAATTGGAATAGTAAAAATAATTCTAAAATGTGGTAAACAAAGAGCCTTAATATTATCTTTAAAAAGGTCATTAATTTTTCCTAAATCTAATTTATCTAAATCATCAAGAATGACAATTATCTCCTTTTTAGTCTCAGTTTGAATAACAGCAGCTATTTCATTTATGTGTGATACTAATTCAGAAATTTTGTTTTGAAATTCTTGTTTTATTTCATTGCGAGTAACATTATCTGCTTTTAATTTAGCGCTGATGAACTTGAAATCAAAGCCTACTGAAGCGCTGCCTTGAAGCTTGTTTTCTTTTATACTAGTTTTGGTTGCAAACCATTTTGAAAAAACTTCTTTGATTGATTTTGGAATAGAAATTTGATGTTTTTCTGCTTCATGTATTAAGTTAACAGCAGTAGTAAATAGGATATTAATGTGGTTAACATCTGACATCTCAATCGTGTCTCCTATGGAGAAGAACACCATAAAGTATTGTTTTTCATATCGCCGACTAAAGTCAGCTAGTAATGTAGATTTGCCACACCCACGATGTCCTGTGAAGATAATCTTGCAATCACCAGAAGGACTATCATCAACCAATAGCATCAATTTTTCAATTATATTATTGCCATAATCTACTTTGAACTTGTCTAGTTCTTTTTGAGACAATAGAGGCTGAAGCTCTAAATTTCTGTAAGCTTCTCGGAATAATTCTAACAATAAATCTTTGGACATTAAAGGATTTACCATAAGCAAAAATTTCTAATAATACTAACATTTTGTAATATGAGCTAAATAATAAGATTTCTTTCTTAGAGTCCTGCAACCCGACCACAGGGACTCCGGTTTCACCTGATAAGAGTTTTGGGAGTACATTATCGCGGATACTGACAATAGTCTCGTTTTTTTTTAATCCTTGCTGTACAGTATTAGATTGCTGCACCAAATAGCCTATTCATTAAATGTCCCCGTCCGTCGGCTACCTGCGCGTCACGGAGCTTACAGAGTGACGCACAGATAAACGACCGACGAGGTGATCTTAACCCTGCCCCTTACTGGGTTGAAAACTTCACATCTTGGTAGCGCCATTCTGGAAATACCCAATTAATCGGGTTTGTCTCGTTTTCGACCTGACTGTATACTTTCTCCAACTTTGCCGCCGCCACTGTATCCCCCTGCTTTTGGTACAAATATGTGGCTGTTTTTAAATGGTTCAACCCTGTCTGGTTGAGTTTAGCTCCTACTGGCAGGTTCCGGGCATGATAGAACCAATTAAATAGTTGAAGTTAGCCAATAGAAAATGCGCTTTGGCAGAATTGGGATTAACTTTCAGCATCTGCTGATAAATGGCGATCGCTTCATTATTTTCACTTACCATTCGCCTCAGATAGGCGTAAATAGAAGGTTCGTGCAACCAGGGGCAACCAGTCATTGAAATCGTTGCCCAGCAAGAGGTTCAGCCATTATCCGTTTCTAATGATTGACCCCAGTTTTTCCCCCTTTACTATAAGTAAACTTAATATATATTTTTGATTGCATTTGACAAAATACTTAAAGTCTGTACAGAAAAAATTGGGACATTATAACGACAGATTCATTTATGCTTTGGGAGCAACTGGTATTTCCTGAACGGAGAAGATAATGAATGGTTAAACCACCTCAAAGTACAGAAGAACTTGTAGAAAATTGGACTCTTGTTCCCCAAGAATTAGAACTGGTTTTGAAGAAAGTTGGTGCAGGACAGATTGGTTTTGCCATTTTACTGAAATATTTTCAAATAATGGCTCGTTTTCCCGACTCAGAAGCAGAAATACCAGAAACTGTAATTACATACATAGCATCACAACTAGAAGCAGACCCATCATTGTATTCTTAATGTAGTAGAACGATGGAATGGGGTTAATGATTTTATTTTCTATGGTAAAGGTGGCGAATTTGCTTCAAATCGTCTGGAGAGTCAAGAGTTATCAGTGCTATCTTTGCATCTATTGCAGATATGTTTGGTCTATGTGAATACTTTGATGATTCAGAGTGTTCTAGAACAGAAGCATTGGCAGGAAAAGCTAACAGAAACCGATAAAAGGGCAATTACTCCTTTGATTTTCAGTCATGTCAACCCTTATGGTACATTTAAGCTGGATCTCAAAGAAAGAATTGCTGATTTAACGCAACAAGCAGTCGCTTAATCCCTCCAGAAGTTCTCAAATCTGTGAGGTGACATTTGGGTATAACGTATTGTGTGGTGTATATTCTTGTGTCCTAAGTAATCTTGAATTGCTCTGGTATCGTGACCTTGGGCTGCTAAATAGTAGCCACAAGCATGACGCAGTTGATGTGGATGAACCTCAAAGGGAATTTGAGCTAATTTTCCAGCTCTAGCTATAATATGGCGAATCAAACGAGTTGATAAAGGAGCTTTGCGTTCGGATACGAAAACATAGTTTGTATCAGGATAATCTCTATATATTTGACGTAAAGCTCTTAATTCGGGCGAACGCAACGGATGAATGCTGTCATGTCCATGTTTTACACGATGTATCTCTATATAACCTCCTACTAAATCTATTTGCGACCATTTCAGAGCCACTAATTCGGCTGTTCTAAGCCCGTGACGAAACATTAATAATATGATCGCTCCATCTCTAACAGGATGACGACCGATTTTTTTAGCTGCACGAATCAGGGCTTGGACTTCTGATGTGAGCAGATATTCTCTTTCCCTGATAGATGCTTTTTTTGGTGGAGGAGAAAATATCTTTGCCGAAAATGGAAGTTGGACTGCAATAGATAGCATGGGTCAATTCCTCATGCTTGCATATGTATCTTCATTATACTTTGCCTAAAATGAAACGAACTAGGCAAAGTTATCATTTGTATTTCTTATCAATCAAGGCTAAAAAATGGGTCATTTTTACAGAAATTTACAAGGTTGCCCCTGGTTGCACGAACCTTCTATTTACGCCAGATAGCAATTCATTTTCTGCTGAAGCTCGAAAGCCAAGTGATCGCTGCCAGTAGTCAAAGCATCTTTCCAGGATTTAAGAACTCGTGGCTCGGAGTCGGCGCAGCGAAGTGGCTCTTGCGGGCTTGCAGGATCTACTTGGCCTAACCAGTAATCTTTCTGCCCGTAAGAGCCACCGACTCCGAGAGCGAAGCGGTCACGAGTTCGTCGGTTCAACATGAGGTCATCGACTAAACCCTCGTCCCCGTTGCTTTTGCTCCAGTTCCTCTTGCTGCTGTCGCTGCTGTTCAATAAGAATCTCATTCCAAGTCAGCCCCGACGGTGGAATTCTTTTAGCCTGGGGCAGCATTTCCTGAACAACCTGAGCGGCTTGATTTCCTTGATCATCATTATTAAATGCCAGCCCAATTCTGCTGATATTTCTGAGGAGTTCAAAAGGCAAGTTATTTGGGTCATCCACTGCCATGTACATTGTTCTAACTGGTGGTTGCCCCTTGTGTCCGTCTCTGTCAATCTCTGCCATTGACAGCGCATCAATGGGGGAGTCACACAAGAATACTCTCTCAATTTTATCGTCAGGCTCTCCACCCAATTTTAAATGAAACCACCCCTCGGAGCGATCGCCTCCGGCGGGGCGTAGCCAGGAGCTGTTTTTAGGGTACTCAAAAGCGCGATTGTCTTGGCGGTGCGTATCCCAAACAAGTGCGCCTGACTTTTCACCGTTTAAATCCCGCTTGATAAACACAACCTGAGCCTGCTGATCTATATAAGCCAACCCCTGGCGTTGTAATGGTTGCACAAGAAAATTGGTTATACCGCGTTGCTGATTCAGGTAATACTGTAATACTTGCCTTTTGCTTTCATCCTCTGCTGGGGGCGTAAACTGGGGTGAACTCTGTTTTTCCTCTCTATTGGATGCCAGTTGATTGTTAGCGATTAGAACTAATGCTTTAGCTTCATCAGTAGTCCATCCGGCTGGACTGGCAAAGATAATTTCTTCAACCTCCTCAGATGGCTTATTATCTAATAATGCCCTCATAGCGATTTCTTTGTCTCGGTCAGTCACTAATAAGTCTTGCAAGTCGGTACTGTAATACTGATATAACTCGGCTGAAAGATTATCTTTCAGCTTTGGTTCATCTGTGGTTATAGTTGGAGTTTGATTAAGAGCAATTGCGTCTACTGTTGTTTGCGATCTATGCAGTTGCTCCAAATAAACAATCGCTGCTTCCAGGTCGTCGAATATGGTTCTTCCGGCTGATAGCTGCTGCTGATTTTGAGAAAGTTGTTGTGTTAATTCTAATACTGTTTCAGTTAAGGCTGAAGAGACAGTCGATTGCTCAACATAATCAGAAATTGATAAGATAGCTCTTTTCTCTAGATATGATTGTAACTCATTCGCAAGCGCTGCATCCAGGTCATTGAATGTAGTTTTAGCTGTAACAAGTTCCTCTTTGTATTGAGAAAGTTGTTGTGTTAATTCTAATACTGTTTCAGTTAAGGCTGACTCGACAGTTGATTGCTCAATGTAATCAGAAATTGATGAAATGGCTCTCTTCTCTAGATATGATTGTAACTCAGTCGCAAGCACTGCATCCAGGTCATTGAATGTAGTTTTAGCTATAATGAGTTCCTCTTTGTATTGAGAAAGTTGTTGCGTTAATTCTAATACTGTTTGGGTTAATGCTGATTCAACAGCCGATTGCTCAATATAATCAGAAATTGATGAAATGGCTTTTTCCTCTACATGGGATTGTAACTCATTCGCAAGCACTGCATCCAGGTCATTGAATGTAGTTTTAGCGGTAATGAGTTCCTCTTTATATTGAGAAAGTTGTTGCGTTAGTTCTAATACTGTTTGGGTTAATGCTGATTCAATAGTTGATTGCTCAATATAATCAGAAATTGATGAAATAGCTCTTTTCTCTGTATGGGATTGTAACTCTTGAGTAATCGCCGCGTCTAGTCCGTCGAATGCGGTTCTTCTTGCTTTTAGCTGCTGCCGATATTGAGAGAGTTGTTCTGTTAATTGTGGCAACGTTTCACTTAAGGTTGACTCAACTACTGACTGTTCAATAAAGTCAGCAATTGCATCCACTGTTCTTTGTGATAAGAGTTGTTGCTCCACATCAGCAATCGCCGCGTCTAGGCCGTCGAATGCGGTTCTTCTTTCTTGTAGTTGCTGCTGATAAAGAGACAGTTGTT
>NZ_JBDNJQ010000244.1:0-8410 GCF_051172895.1 Nostoc sp. CALU 1950
AAGATTCTTCGAGAGTTTGGTAAAAATTATGTAATTAATTTTGTTTAGCTACTTACCATTCAAGAACAAATTCTAGAATCCCCCTTTTCGGGGGTTAATGCAAAAAACCCCTTATTGGTGAAGATGTAATTCAGGTAATGCAAGAGTTTTTAACTGTTTGGGCAATATCAAGCTAGACTTATTGATAGGCGATCGCCTCCCATTACTCTTCAAGCCCTTATAACGGCGTAATTCACCAACAATTGGTAAGATGAAGTTTAGCATTTACAATTTCTTTAGAGACAGTCTATAAGGGTGAAAATGAACAGACTTGTGAATAGAAGTTGATATTTCATAGTTAGGGTATTCCCCATTTACGAAGTTTTTCAATCACTACATCCATGTAATAGGCAAAACCAAAGCCACCCGTGGCAGGGGTTAGAGGTTCAGCCTGACTTCTAACGGCGTCCTGTCGTTGCTGATTAGGATCATTAATCTGCACTACGATACCGACAACTTGCTGTTTCTCTTTATCAATTACTGGTCCACCAGAATTACCTTCTGCAAGGGTGGCTGTGATTTGTAGTTTGTTTTCTTGGGATATTACATTGCTAATTCTGCCAAATTCGGTAGTCCAGTCAGCGCCATTGCTGGGATGACCAATGACGATGACCTCAGTGGTACGACGCACACTGCCAGAATACATTGGTAATGGCTGGATATCTTCTGGGATGCCTGTAACTTCGAGTAAGGCTAAATCTATCGGGTCATTGGCATCTGTGATTTGCATAATTCTAGCTCTGTACCGGGGGAGAAACTTGCCAGAGGGCGGATTGCTAAAAAATTCCAACTCAATTTTTTCGCTGGGGCGTTTTGTGCCTTGAGCATCCGTGACCACATGACGATTAGTGAGAATCCAGGCTGTATTTCCCTCACGTTTCACTACCCAACCAGCACCAATATTATTCCCAGTGGGAATTTCAGCGACAATCCGCACGACAGAACGCAAAACTCCAACTAAAGGTTCTTGTTGTGGGCTGGGTAACCATTTGCGATCATCTACTATCAGGTTTAGTTTCTTTCGATAAACATTTAAATCGAAATAAGTACCCTGTGTAGTTTGAGTAACGGAGGTAGAGTCTGGACCACTTAGGTGTATCGGTAGACCTGAAGTCTGTCTACTATAATCCAATAGTTGCCTTAGTACTAGCTCAGGATTACTTCCAGGCTTGAGAGTAAATAAAATTCCCTTGCAACCATCACCCAGATGAGCCACAACACATACTACTGGTAAACTATTGATTTTTCCTGCCGTTAAATAATTCAGAGTACCATTTTGGTAATATTGTTCAAATCTTGCTGATATGTGCTGACAACGCTGCTGAGGGGTATAGTTAGAACTACTAAAATCATTGTTACTCCAGGTAATAAAGGGAACTTTGCCTCGTGAAGTTAGAACCATTATTGTTGGTCTGCCATTTCTCATGGCGCAAACAAATTTGGCACTCTCAGGATATTTAAGTTGATTAATCTGCAAAGCTAATAGGCGTTGCGCTTCTTTCAGATTGTTTTGGGCAATTACATAATTTGGCTCTAAGGAAATTGCCAGCTTGAACTCTTCAATTGCCTCTTTTAACTTTCCTTGCTGCTGTAGTGTATAGCCTAAACCATTATGAGCGTAGCTATGAACTGAGGGAATAACAGATTTATCCTCTGGTAAGCTAAGAGCTTGCTGATAGTTGGCGATCGCTTCATCCAGTTTTCCCTGAGTTCCCAGCACATAGCCCAGACCGTTGTATGTATAAGCATATCTGGGGTCGAGTTGGATGGCTTTTCTGTATGCGCTGATCGCTTCATCCAGTTTTCTCTGGAGATACAGTGCCTTGCCTAGCTCTAAGTAAGCGGCTACATTTTCAGGTTCAATTTGCAGAACTCTACGCCAAATTGCTTCAGCCTGTGAGTCTTTACCAGCATCTTGGGCTGCCTTGCCTTGTTGAAATAGCTGTTCAATAGTGGTTTGGGCAGATGCCAACTGAGGTGTCGTAGCCAGAGATAAGCTTAAAAATAAGCCAATTAGTTTAGGATTTTTCACAATCCACCCAAATAAATAGAAAATCTCTATTTTTAAGTAAATATACCACTTTTTTATATTAGAGTTGTCGCTTAATAAGGTAAAGTAACGATTATGGTGAATTAGCATTGTTTGAATCTTCTTCAGACTTTGCAGCCAGTAACAAGGGTAGTAAAGCACCTACAACACCTCCACAGAAGGAAAGCAAGACTGAGATAGCGTCTTTGGTGAGATATTTGGCTAAAAAGCTGGGACGAATGCTATCAACGATAAAGTTGGGGTCTAAACCGATTTCTATACCTTCACTTCTTCCCGAAAAACGTACTTGCAAACCTTGAGGTGATTGTGATCGCACTTGCATTTTAGTCACTAACTTAATTCCGGGGTTGCCTGTGATAAAAAACTGATTGGGTTTCAATTCCAACTCCTGTTCTGCCATACGGACTTTACCTCCAAGAATGCTGGAAATTTCAAAATCATCTTCCACATTGCCAGTGCGATCGCTGTGAGTAAATCTCACATTTTCTACCTCTAAGTTTCCTCGCAACCACTGACTGGATGCTTCAGGAGTTACTTTTGGTAAGTTTATATACAATGTTGTCGGTGGAGTTAAATTGAACGCAAACTGAGATGATTGGGGAGTAAAGATAAATTCTATTGGGTTGGGATTTTCAGGAGTATCTTTTTTACCTAACTCTGCGATGCTGCAACCTTCTAAATTAATTTTTAGGGGTTGACTGCCAATTTCAAGACTTAATTCACCAAGTTTTGTTGCTTTTATCTGAGAAGATTTAGCAACATCTATAGAGTTTGTATCTGTTTGCAAGCATAAATTTTCAGGATTATTACCTTTGTCTAAGCAGAAAGATAAAATATCCTCATAGGAATTATAAGTGAGTTGATTAATTTCTGTATTTGGTTGTATTCGTAAGTCAGTTAGTTCGATTTCACTCTGTTTTTTAGGATCTGATGGTTCGATAATTAATTTACTTTTTGCATCAGTTAAATTGATACTGATTTGCTGAAGCTGGTTTAATTTTGGTTCTGAAGTACTACTAAATTTACCGTTCAAAGTTAAAGCTTGCTGGCTTTGTAGTTCAATTCTTTTAATCTTGCTAATCGAGTTAATAAATAGCTTATTATTTTGATTATCTGTATAAATAAAGCTGATTCGCTCTGTGATTAAATTACCTTCAAAGACATGAATACCGCGCCAAAATAATGATGTGGAAATTAAAAAAATACAAATTATCAGGATAACCAAGCCTAAAATCAATGTATTGTTTTTAGTTAAATAGCCTTTAACTCTTTGCAATTGATTATTTTTAGAAAAATTATGGAATTTGTATAACTGTTTATTGATCTGCTGTTTCAGCTTTGTAAAATCGATTTTTTGCCGTGGTCTTTGCCTGCGTACCATAATTTATTTCAGCCAATTTGGGTTGTGTTCAAAAGCAATTTGTCTGGTGATTTTCTCCGGTGGTCTGCCAATTTGCTCCTGTTCGGCAATTATATAAAGCTCATAGCGACCAGCAGGAAGATTTCTGCCATTCCAATTAAAAACCACTTCCCCACGCTGAAAATTATTGCGAGGGCTAGAGTGAATAACTTTACCATTACGCCGGATTTGTAAAGTCGGGAATTTTGCCCGACTGGGAGTATAAAAAACAAATTGATATTTCCCTGAAGATCGTTCTAAAATTACGGGAACATATACCACTTTGGAATCAAAATTCACGTTAGCTAAGGCACGCAGGCTAGTTGGGAGAATTTGCGCTTGATTTAAAATAAAAGTATTCCAAGAAAAAGTAAATAGAGATTTATTTGATGTGAGAGACACGTTATCCAAGATATAGTTTTTGCCCAGAGATTGCACCAGAACATTTGGGGTAGCGTTGGCAATACTGGGAATTTTTAATGAGAGAGTATTAGAATAGTTCTTGATACCAATAGTAGCAAAAGAAATCAAGCGCAAACCCCTATCGCTATTTCGCTGTTTAATTCCCTCACAACGATTGTCATCTCGGCGCATATATACGGTCGATTTGGGATCTCCTGACGGACAAGCTTGGGCTGGAAGAGTACTAATAATGAAAATAAATAGGCTGGCAAAGAAGGCAGTATATTTCATATTGTTCGTGTTTTTTATATTTTAAAAAGTTAATTTTATTGATTTAAGGAAATCCCCCAACTACGCAATTGTTCGACCACAATATCCATGCTGTAAGCAAAACCAAATCCTCCGGTCGCGGGAATTTGCGGTTGGTTCGTACTGGCTAATTCCTTAAAATTTTGATTTGAGTCGCTAATTTCCACCATTAAACCAACAACAACTTGCTTTTGCAGGTCGATTACAGGTCCACCAGAATTACCTTGTGCGAGGGTTCCTTGTATTTGATACTTCCGTTGTTGGAAGAGAAAATTGCTCACTTCCCCGGAAACTACAGTCCAGTCAGCACCATTGCTGGGATGTCCGATGACACGCACCAGGGTAGTACGGGGAACTCGACCGAAAGCCATTGGCAGGGGTTTGATATCATCGGGGATGCCAGTAACTTCAAGTATGGCTAAATCAAGGGGATTGTTAGGATCGGTGATTTTAACTATTTTGGCTGGGTAACGGGGTCGATATTTATTATTAGGTGGCTCACTATAAAATTCCAACTCCAGTGGTTGTCTGCTTCTTTCAAAATTTGTCACCACATGACGATTGGTGACTATCAAAGCTTTATTTCCCTCCCGTTTTACTACCCAACCAGAACCAATATCATTACCAGTAGGATTTTGGGCAATAACCCGCACCACAGACCGCAATACACCAACTAATGGTTCATCTTGGAGACTGGGCAACCATTGGCGATCGTCTTCTACCTTGGTTAGGGAAGGATTTTTTCGTAAGTCTAAGAGTCGTTGTGCTTCCTTAAGATTGTTTTGGGAAGTTGTAAAGTAGGGGTCTAGTTTAATAGCTTGCTGATATTCCTGGATTGCTTCTTCCAACTTGCCTTGTTCTTGAAGTACCCAACCTAAAGCATTGTAAGCATTAGCAAAATTGGGATTGAGTTTGATCGCTTTGCGATATGCTGCTACTGCTTCGTCTAATTTTTTCTGCTCCCTCACTGCATCGCGCCAAGTGTAGTAAACATCAGCATAGCTGGGATTGAAGTCTTGTCGTAGGAATCTTTCTCCCATCCACTGCTGCCTCAGTTTCGCTTCCTCTAATTTATTCTGCTCACTGAGTACAACGCCTAAATTGTTGTAAGCATCAGCAAAATTGGGGTTGAGTTCGATCGCTTTGCGGAGTTGAGTTTCCGCTTCCTCTAATTTATTCTGCTTACTCAGTACAACGCCTAAATTGTTGTAAGCATCGGCATCGTTGGGGTTGAGTTTGATCGCTTTGCGGAGTTGAGTTTCCGCTTCAAATAGTTGAATTTGGTATATTGTTGGGACTATTCCATCGAGCGATATAGCAACTGCTACTAGGGGTGTTGCTGTCAGAGATAGGCTTAGAAATACAGCACAAATTTTTATACAACGCATGTCTCTTATGAAAATAGGGAGTGGGGAATAGAAAATTATCAGAATCGCGAATTTTTAAAAGTTACGGTTCTTGTTATTCAAATATCTAACTTTTGATAGATGCGAATAATATAATTTATTATGGTATTCGTTGTCAGTAAAAAAGAAGGCTTTCTGCTCTCCTGTTGTTGCAGGATGGAAGTTGGTTTTGTAACTATAAGTAAATGGCAGTCATTTAGACGAATATACCGAAAAATATTCTTTATAAATACACATATTCTACATATATATCTATATCCAGCGCATAGTGCGTTACAGGGGGTATGACGAAATATGTGCAAAATTACCCAGGTTGTAAATTTTTGTAACGCATCATCTCAAAACCCTTGACTATCCTAGATTTCAACGTCTGACTTTAGTATTGTCTTCAGACCGAAACATTCCCAAAAAGAACTGTTTATGGGCAAGTTTGATGAAGTGACAAGGGTGAAGAGTCGATTCTACGGTCATGAATTAGAAAAGCTTATATATCATTTTTGGGCAAGTTAGCAAATCAAGAAAGTGCTTCCTGTAATTCTTCTTTACAACGTGTCCGATTTTGCACTTACTTCGTCATGCCCCCAAAAAGGTATTGAGCCGAGTGACTAGCCAAGTGAACGCTGCCAATAGTCAAAGCATCTTTCCAGGATTTAAGAACTCGTGGCTCGGAGTCGGCGCAGCGGAGTGGCTCTTGCGGGCTTGCAGGATCTAGTTGACCCAACCAGTAATCTTTCTGCCCGTAAGAGCCACCGACTCCGAGAGCGAAGCGGTCACGAGTTCGTCGGATCAACGCGAGATTATCGGCTCAAACCTCGCCCCTGTTGTTTTTGCTCCAGTATCTCTTGCTGCTGTTGCTGCTGTTCAATAAGAATCTCATTCCAAGTTCGCCCACTAGGTGCAATTCTTTTAGCCTGGGGCAGCATTGACTGAACGACTTGGGCCGCTTCATTGCCCAGATCATCATTATTAAATGCCAGCCCAATCCTGTTGATATTTTTGAGAAACTCTATTGGCAAGTGATCCGGGTCATCCACTGCCATGTACATTGTTCTAACTGGTGGTTGCCCCTTGTGTTCATTCCTGTCAATCTCTGCCATTGTCAACGCATCAATGGGGGAGTCACACAAAAATACTCTCTCAATTTTGTCGTCTGCCTCTCCACCCAATTTCAGGTGAAACCACCCCTCGGAGCGATCGCTGTTTTCGGGGTACTCCGTACAACGATTGTCAAGACGTGCGGTATCCCAAAGCAGTGCGCCTGACTTTTCACCGTTTAAATCCCGCTTGATAAAGACAACATTTCGGTGCTGGTCTATGTAACCCAACCCCTGCTGCTGTAATGGGTGTACAAGGAAGTTTGTTATACCGCGTTTTTGAGTCAAGAAATGCTGTAATACTGGGCGTAGGCTTTCATCCTCTGGCGGTGGTGTAAACTGGGGTTGTTCTTGTAAGTGTGCCAGTTGATTGTTAGCGATTAGTACCAATGCTTTAGCTTCATCAGTAGTCCATCCGGCTGGACTGGCAAAGATAATTTCTTCAACTTCTTGGGGTGGTTTATTATCTAATAGCGCCCTGATAGCAATTTCTGTGTCTCGGTCAGTCACTAATAAGTTTTGCAAGTCGGCGCTGTAATACTTATATAACTCGGCTGTTTGATTCGGGGTTAGTTTTGGTTGATCTGCGGCTAGAGTTTGAGCTTTGTTAAGAGCAACTGCATCCACTGGTTTTTGTGATCTATGGAGTTGCTCCAAATAAACAATCGCTGCTTCCAGGTCGTCGAATATGGTTCTTCCGGCTGATAGCTGCTGATTTTGAGAAAGTTGTTGTGTTAATTCTAATACTGTTTGGGTTAATGCTGATTCAACAGTCGATTGCTCAACATAATCAGAAATTGATGAAATGGCTCTCTTCTCTAGATATGATTGTAACTCAGTCGCAAGCACTGCATCCAGGTCATAAAATGTAGCTTTAGCTGTAACAAGCTGCTCTTTGTATTGAGAAAGTTGTTGCGTTAATTCTAATACTGTTTCAGTTAAGGCTGACTCGACAGTTGATTGCTCAATATAATCAAAGATTGATAAAATAGCTCTCTTCTCTGCATGAGATTGTAACTCAGCCGTCAACGCTGTTTCAAAGTCATTGAATGTAGTTTTATCTTTAACTAGTTGCTCTTTGTATTGAGATAGTTGCTCTGTTAATCCTAATACTGTTTCAGTTAAAGCTGACTCGATAGCTGATTGCTCAATATAATCAAAGATTGATAAAATAGCTCTCTTCTCTGCATGAGATTGTAACTCAGCCGTCAATGCTGTTTCAAAGTCATTGAATGTAGTTTTATCTTTAACTAGTTGCTCTTTGTATTGAGATAGTTGCTCTGTTAATCCTAATACTGTTTCAGTTAAAGCTGACTCGATAGCTGATTGCTCAATATAATCAAAGATTGATAAAATAGCTCTCTTCTCTGCATGAGATTGTAACTCAGCCGTCAATGCTGTTTCAAAGTCATTGAATGTAGTTTTCGCTTCAACTAGTTGCTCTTTGTATTGAGAAACTTGCTGTGTTAATCCTAATACTGCTTGGGTTAAAGCAGACTCGATAGTTGATTGCTCAATATAATCAAAGATTGATAAAATGGCTTTCTGATCTGCATGGGATTGCAACTCAGCCGTAAATGCTTCATCAAAGTCATTGAATGTAGTTTTAGCTCCAAGGAGTTGCTCTTTGTATTGAGATAGTTGCTCTGTTAATCTTAATACTGTTTCAGTTAAAGCTGACTCGATAGCTGATTGCTCAATATAATCAGAG
>NZ_JBDNJQ010000480.1:0-263 GCF_051172895.1 Nostoc sp. CALU 1950
CATCACAAAGAGCAGTGGATGCAATCTCTGACTTTATTGAACAGTCAGTAGTTGATGATGCCTTGGCTGAAACGTTGCCACAATTAACAGAACAACTATCTATTTATCGGCAACAACTCTTTCGAGCTAAAACTGCATTCAATGACTTTGAAACAGCGTTGACGACTGAGTTGCAATCCCACGCAGAGAAGAAAGCAATTTTGTCAATCTCTGATTATATTGAGCAATCAGCTATCGAGTCAGCTTTAACTGAAACAGTATTA
>NZ_JBDNJQ010000179.1:0-16018 GCF_051172895.1 Nostoc sp. CALU 1950
TTGCCCAAAGTCATCAGATATACTGTTTGGGAGAGTAAATATACCAGAAACTTTTTTAGACAAATTGTCTAATTATTTAGAAGATTTTGAAATGACAGGAAGAACATCAATCAGAGTACTACATAAATATGTAGACGATTTTTCTTCAGATGAAAAAGGACAAGTTATAGCCCTTATATGGCTTGGTCAATATGTATCCTGTGAACAACCATCAGACTTAAATGATTTAACTGCACAAGCACTACATCTCATCCCTCAAAACTATACAACTAGCTATATTATCGAAAAGGCTTTCCTAGCTAAATATCTTCGCTCCGGGCTAAATAAAATAAATAATAACCACTGCAACAATTAAGAGTAATGAGTAATGAGTAAATTATTTTTCTTTCAATTTGTTGATTGAAGTTGTTAATGTCTTAATAATTATTTCATTCTCTTCTATCAGATTTTGAAATTTTGATTTTGACACCAACTCCGATTTTATCATTATTTTTATCCAATAAAGGGTTTCATTGGCTTCCTTTATGGCTATAGAATACTTATTGATAAAGTCTTTATTTGATTGTGCATATTTAGCTTCTGAACAGTTTGCACCTATTGATGTCCCGCTTCTTAAAAATTGTTTAGACAAGATTTTACCAGCGTCGTCAAAAGGTCTTTTATTTAGCTCAGAATAAACTTTGATAACTCTTATTGCAAAATCTTCCGTTCTTTCTTAAATACTGATATTTGCGTTATAATTAATCATGAGTAAAAAAGAATGTTGTAATTCAATTTTACTTTATAAGTAATGGGTATTGACTCATTACTCATTACTTAAAGAACGCAAAAATAACTTTTCCCACTGCAAAGTTTACTCAGCCAAAATTCAAGACACTAGGCTAAGGGTAAATCAATTGAGAAGACACATCCTTGATGGGGAATATCCCGAACTGAGAGTATACCTTTGTTTAACGATACGGCGCGTCGTGAGATTGTAAGCCCAATCCCCAATCCTGATCTATCTGTTGCCATCTGAGAAAAAGGCTTAAAAAGTTCTTCCACCTCACCAGGCGGGAGTCCTCCACATTGATCCTCTATTTCAAGCAAAACACGCCCACCTACAGCCTTACCGCGTATCCATACAATCCCACCCTGCTTGGTGAACTTAATGGCATTTTGAACCAGATTCGATAAGGCAGATATTATTAGGTGACGGTCTATTAAAACCTCCAATTCAGCCGCTACCTCAACACACACCTTAATTGATTTCGCACTTGCTTCAAACCATGCAGTAGCCTCAACTTCACTGACTAGGTGAATAACTCGACATCTCTGATATTGTCCGGTTGATTCGTTCCGCAGTCGCACCTCAACAAGTGAACGATCAATAATGTTTCTCATGCGCTTATGGGCATTTTTAAGAATACGAGATGTACTTCCATTGGTTCCGACTTTCCCTGTGATTATAAGTTGGGAAGCTAGAATAGCGGAGGTCAAAGCATTTCGCAACTCATGTGCTAGAAATCCAAGACGCTGAACCTCATCCCGCTCTGCATTTTCACGCTGACCTCGATTAAACTCTGTAACCGCTTCAGCGATAGCGATATCGAGGCAGAAATTTAATCGATTGAATTCACGAGGGGATGCTGTTTCACTACTATTCTCCTGAATATACTCAGTGATCGCTTGACAAAGAGCGCCGTAGCCATGAACAACCTGAGAAATGCTGTAGCCAAGTTTTAATGACTCTTTTCCCCGGCGCTCTGCGGAGGCTTTGTGAAGACTTTCTATAGAATTGTTATCTGGTTCTTTAGATTCATCTATATCAGCATCAGCACGTAATACCTCAATGAGTTCATCGTAGAACACAGGTAATCCTTTTTCCATTTCGTCGCTCGAACTCATGGAATCAGCAAGACGCGCGATCTTTTTTGAACACAAGGCGAGAATTTCGTCACGTTCTGCTAAGAGAAATTCATGTAACATTATGAATGTTCTTAATTTTAAACTTATTCTACCATCAGGAGATCGCTAGAACAGTGATCGCTCATAAGAGTAACTAGCAACTTGGGTTATATCTGCGAAACAGGCTCTCTTCTGCTTTCTCCTAAAAAATCGTCAGGACAACAAAAGGAATTTCAGGAGAGGGAATGGCGTAGGCATCGCTTTGTTGGTTAATTAAAATTAATCTGGACTAGGTTTTTTCTGCATCGTTAATCAACTTATACAATTCAACTATCCATCAAACTCTTGTAAATACTCGATTTCAAACGTCCGGTTGTTACACTCTTCACAAGAAGAGCAATTAGAAATATTTGAAAATGTTTTTAATAACAGACTGCACAGTTGAACCAAATGAATCTAGGCTCGAAAGTAAACATCTATATCAAACAACACTAATGTCACATACGTTGATTAATTTAACATTGCCAATAGTCATTCAAGAAATTGAGAATGTCTTAGATGAGTACCCTGAACATCCTTATCAATTAGCTTTTTCGATTCATGAGTTACGCCAAAAGTTAATTGCCCACATTCTAAGTCATGTCCCTAACCGCTATGTAGTCGAAGGGGTACAGGAATTATCCAGCACCCCCAAAAGCCGCTACTCTTTCCCTCTACAGGAGCGGATACAGATAGAAACAGTGGTTCACGGTAGTATTCTGCATATCCTGCGCGAAAACGCTGATTGGCTAAGTCGCCAAATCCTAACTGTGTCTCTTCTTGGGTCAATTCTGCTCCCTATTCTGATTTAATCACTTCATACTCTTGGGCAACAATACAGTAGAGAATATATTTTGCACTAGGGTCAATATTTGCTTTTACGCTAGCGCAAAGTATGTACTGTACTCTGCGTTTACTATGAGTAAAAATCCCACTAGATAAAAGGTTTCAGAATAAATTTTCTGTGCCGGAATTATCCTGAAATGTACTAGTTTTTACGACAGGTGCGATATTTTATGTGATAAACCAAACCTCGGTGTGCAAGATCGAAGGAGTCAACAGTAGCCATCCCTTGACCTTTGGCAGTCATCGCAGTATTCACCCGCATATTTACACTGTCACCACAGCCCGACCAAACATCAGCTACCGTCGCCAAGCTATCTCGAACATTATAGTCAGTTTCGCCACTAAAAGTCCGAGAAAAAACTGGGCCGCGGGTACCAGCAAAAAAGTACTCTGCTCTTAGTGTCCCAGTAGTTCCGGGAGCAATATAACCCCGATAATCAGCATCATAAAGGGAAATTTGAAAGCCTTGGGGTAATTTGATCGGAATACTCAAATTACAGCTTTTCCGCCTTTCTGCGGCGACATTTCCGATGGCTGCAAACTTGTCAAATAAAATGGTTAGCTCTTGACCATCGGGACTAACGCTCACACTGGCTGATTCATTGGGACAACCGCTACCACCATAACTTGCACCTAAAATTTCAACTTTGGCATCAGCAAAGGCGGGGCTAACTGAAGCAGTAATTAATGTAACGGCAGCAAGAAATACTTTTACAAATTTCATAATTTTTTGATCGCGAATCTACTAACCAGATTTACTGTGACATTCTGCTGTTGGAAATCAAGGTTGAATTGCGTCTGAGTTGTATAAGTTGTACTGAAAGCCTTCAAATCGTTACAAAAATCTCAAATTTAGTCGCTTTAAATTAGGATTTAGAGAGTACTATGGATATCTGAAGGTGGCAGCTATTAAGCTCTCCAACACAATAATTAAAATGGAAAGCTTAAAAGCACTCTCTCGCTACAATATGCTTGCTACTCTATTTTGATTCTGTTAGCTACCCAAACTCGAATTACTGAAAAAATAATGGGAGTGTAAAACAGTATGGTAATAAAACATCAAGAAAAAATTATTACCCTTTGGATTGTTTTCTTGTTGGGACTTCTCTTTCACAGTCAGTTGGGATTAATGCCTCTTTTTCACGGTCTTAGAGACCATTTATAAAGTAAATCTTTAGACAGCTAGACGACGTAGCATAATACGAGTCATAACGGCATATATTGCCGCTTCACTCATTTCAGGAAGACGTTCATAATCTTTACTCAAACGATGGTACTGATTAAACCAGGCAAATGTTCTTTCTACTACCCAACGCTTCGGTAAAACCTCAAAATTTTTATCAGTACGGCGAATAACATCAACATGAGCTTGGATCATCAACCAAACAGCCAGCGCGAACTTATCACCGTCATAGCCTGAGTCCACCCACATGACTTCAACTTTTTCCAATAACTCTGGCCGTTCCTCCACTAGTTCCATCAAAGCATAGGCTGCAAGCACCCTTTCACTAGCATTACCTTCACTCACAACCACTTTCAACAATAGTCCCAGGCTATCAACTATCGTTTGGCGTTTCCTTCCCTTTACTAGCTTGCCACCATCAAAACCGTACACATCCCCCTTTTTTCAGCCGTTTTTACTGACTGGCTATCTGCGGCGATCGCTGTTGGTTGTGTTGACCTACCTACTTTTTCTCTAACTTTGTCACGTAGTGCATGGTTTAACTCTTCCCAAATTCCGCGTTTTTGCCATTTGCGATAATAGCTGTAAACCGTTGAGCTTGGTGGAAAATCCCCTGGTAGCATGTCCCATTGACATCCCGTTTTCAAGTGGTAGTATATTGCGTTGCACACTTCTCTCATATCAGTGGTGCGAGGATGCCCCCCGAATTTGGCTGGTGGGATTAAGGGAGCTAGGATTTTCCATTCTGAGTCACTCAGGTCAGTAGAATAAGCCTTTCGAGTCATTCTTTCTACGTAAATACGCTATTTTAACTGTATCCTAGCGTTCTTGCTTTTTCTAATTTCCTATCTTTAGATTTACTTTATAAATAGCCTCTTAGTGTGGCTGACTCCCACGCACAAAGCATAGCAGAAGTTGCCCCGATTATGTGGTTAATGTTGGGCTTTTTTGTGTTCCCGATGGCTGCGATCGTTGCTACTGTGTTTACTGATTCGAGTCGCTACCGAAGCATTCACTTTGGTTTAACCGTATTATATACCGTACTAAATTTTTGCCATCTTGTTGCAGATTTAGTGGTGCAACCGATCGCTTGGTATCAGGTTGTGCTTATGCTGATTTTGTTCATCATCGGTCTTTTACTCAACCTTGTTTCCTTCCAGTGGATGAAAGTTCGTCTGGTTAAGAGACCTCCAAAGAATAATTTATCCCACAAAGAACAAGAGACAGAATTTATTCAAGAATAATGATATATGAGTATAGGCATACAGATGTATACTTCTACTACAGCCAATTTATATGTTGTAAATATTTTTTTAAATGGAATTACACCATAGGAGAGATAAACGCTCAAAAGTTATTAAATAAAGGTTAAAAATTAAATATCTTAGTAAAACTTGTACAACTTATACACCAATCAAACGCTTGGTTAAACACGATTTCTAATCTTAGAGTGTCATACTAACCTTTATCAGCAAATTGACAAAGGTTAGTCAAATATATGCCTAGTAAAGCTTTATTAACAAGTCCTCGTAAATTGAGTATATCTACAACAATCAGTCAATCGATGATGAGTAAGCATTTTTGCCCTAACTGTTCAGACATTTTACTCCGTCATGTACGTTTGGGAGAACTTTACTGGCGCTGTAGTTACTGCTATCAGGAAATGCCCATTTAGAAAACGGGGGTGGTACGCTAACGTGCCATCAACACCACCACTGACCTAAAAAATCATAAATAGGTTAATTAATGGTTAACGTTAAACTAAGTTAATGTCATTATTTTTAATTTAAATTAAAATATTTATATCTATCTATTTTTCAGATATAACACTAATTTTGCAGCCCAATTTATTTAACTTTTAAAGTGGATTTTATCTACCTTTAGTTGGATGTTTAAGTTAGAAGATATATCAGAATATAAGTAGTTATACTGTATGTAATGCACATTCCACCCTTTTAATCAGGATATAAGGGACTTTTAAACAAGATAGTAGTGAATAGTGAAGTGCAGGCAATACAATTAGATTAGCTAAAAATCGAGATTTTTGTAATTGGGAAAGATCGATTTTATGACTCAATTATTTCATAGTCTTGTTAATTGCTAACCTTATGCAAACTGTATTGGAAGTAGCTGGTTGTATAAGTGAACCGCAAGTAAAACCATAGTTATCGATTGATATCCGCTTAACCATTTTGAGATTGATCAATGTAGTACCCAATAGTAGATGCACTGTACTACATCACTTCTTTGGTATTCATATTTAGTCTTGAAATATCGGGTTTTAAAACTGTGTAGACGTGGAGCAGTTTGTCATCAGACATCGCGTGTTCAACGATTCTTTAACTAAAAATAGATTAGTAGGATTCAAAATCTATGACCATTTCTCCTTCTAAGACAAAGGTTTCAGTTGTTGAAAACGGTAAATCTGCCACACTTAGTACTGAAGAACTGCGTCAGATAAATGCTTACTGGCGTGCCTGCAACTATTTAGCTCTAGGTATGATATATTTGCAGGACAATCCACTGCTAAAAGAACCCCTCAAGCCAGAACACATCAAGAATCGCCTGTTAGGACACTGGGGTACAAGTCCCGGTTTAAGCTTTATCTACGTCCATCTGAACCGTTTAATCAAAAAATATGATCTGGACGTGATTTACATCGCAGGCCCCGGTCATGGCGCTCCGGGCATCCTTGCGCCGACATACTTAGAAGGAACCTATTCTGAGGTTTATCCTGATAAGAGCGAGGACGAGGAAGGTATGCTGAAGTTTTTCAAACAGTTCTCCTTTCCTGGTGGAATTGGTAGCCATTGCACACCTGAAACTCCTGGCTCGATTCATGAAGGCGGCGAGTTAGGTTACAGCCTCTCCCACGCTTACGGGGCTGCTTTCGATAACCCGGATTTGATTGTGACAGCAGTTGTTGGTGACGGGGAAGCAGAAACAGGCCCTCTAGCAACAGCTTGGCATTCTAATAAATTTATCAACCCCATTCGGGATGGTGCAGTTTTACCAATCTTGCATTTGAATGGCTACAAGATTGCTAACCCCACCATCCTAGCCCGCATCAGCCACGAGGAACTAGAGGACTTATTCAAGGGCTACGGTTACACACCTTACTTTGTGGAAGGGCACGATCCAGCGCAAGTGCATCAACTGATGGCAGCAACTCTGGAAACAGTTATTTTGGAAATCAAGAAAATCCAAACCGAAGCCAGGACTTCGGGTGTTGCCAAACGTCCTCGTTGGCCGATGATTGTCCTTCGTACCCCTAAAGGATGGACTGCGCCGACAGAAATAGACGGTCATAAATTAGAGGGATTTTGGCGATCGCACCAAGTACCAATCACAGATGTAACTAGTAATCCTGCACACATGAAGATTCTAGAACACTGGATGAAAAGTTACAAGCCAGAGGAATTATTTGACGAGCATGGCAGTCTAATTCCCGAACTCAAAAAGCTGGCTCCCATTGGTTCTCGCCGCATCAGTGCCAATCCCGTTGCTAACGGTGGAATTCTGCGTAAAGAATTGCGTATGCCCGACTTCCGCAACAATGCAGTTGAGGTAGATAAGCCTGGTGCTGTTGAGGTGGAAAACACGAAGCCTCTAGGGAACTTCCTGCGAGATATCATGCGTAATAACATGAATAATTTCCGCATATTCGGGCCAGATGAAACCGCCTCCAATCGACTCAGTGCCGTCTATGAAGTCAGCGAGAAAGTCTGGTTGGCAGATATGCTCCCTGAAGATGCAGATGGCAGTGAGCTATCTACCGACGGGCGAGTGATGGAAATGCTCAGTGAACATAACCTGTTCGGCTGGCTGGAAGGCTATCTCTTATCTGGGCGGCATGGTTTCTTCCACAGTTATGAAGCTTTTGCTCACGTTGTTGACTCCATGTTTAACCAGCACGCCAAATGGCTGGAAATCAGTAAAAAAGAAGTTGCTTGGCGATCGCCGATTTCTTCTGAGAATATCTTACTATCCTCTACTGTTTGGCGACAAGATAACAACGGTTTTAGCCACCAAGATCCAGGATTCATAGATTTGGTTACTAATAAGAGTGCTGAAGTTACCCGGATTTATCTACCTCCCGACGCTAACTGTCTACTTTCTGTAGCCTATCATTGCCTACGTAGCACCAACTACGTCAACGTCATCGTTGCAGATAAGCAAAAACACCTCCAGTTTCTTAGCATAGAAGAGGCGATCGCACATTGCACCAAAGGCATCGGCATCTGGGACTGGGCAAGCAATGACCATCATGGGCAAGAACCCGATCTTCCCGATGTCGTCATGGCATCTTGCGGAGATGTTGTGACTATGGAAGCTTTAGCTGCAACTGCCATCTTAAGAGATGAGTTCCCCGATCTTAAGGTGCGGTTTATTAATGTTGTTGACTTGTACAAATTGCAACCAGATACAGAACATCCACATGGATTATCAGACTGGGATTTCGATAGTCTTTTCACCACAGATAAGCCTGTAATTTTCAACTTCCACGGCTATCCTTGGCTGATTCACAAACTTGCTTACCGTCGCACTAATCATGAAAATATTCATGTGCGCGGCTACAAGGAAAAGGGCAGCATTAACACACCACTTGAGTTAGCTATCAACAACCAAGTTGATCGGTTCAATCTGGTGATTGACGTGATTGATCGGGTTCCGAAGCTGGGTTCTGCTGCTGTCTATGTTAGAGAAAGCATGAAGAACGAAATTATTAACAACCGGAATTATGCTCACAAGCACGGTATCGATCGGCCGGAAATCGTCAACTGGAAATGGCCTTACTAGTGTCCCATTAATTTTGCCAGGCTGCGAGATCCCCGACTTCTTCAAGAAGTCGGGGATCTGAACACCACGAGTGTATATATAAGTTTTTGAAAGTTACTGCGTAACGTGGAGTAAACCCGTTTCCCAAATCTATTTATGACAATGTTGCTTTTGGAGCCAGAGTTTGCGGCTACAAAGATAACATGGATGAATTGGTAGAACGGAGTCTACGCCGTTCGGCTTTGTGGGATGAAGTTAAAGACAAACTGCGACAAAGTGGTTTAGCCTTATCTGGTGGTCAACAACAACGGTTGTGTATTGCGCGAGCGATCGCTGGACAACCAGAAGTTATACTTATGGATGAACCTTGTTCTGCCCTCGATCCCCTATCCACTTTGCGGGTTGAAGAACTGATTCAGGAACTCAAAGAGCAATATACCATCGTCATTGTTACTCACAACATGCAACAAGCGGCACGAGTATCTGATAAAACAGCTTTTTTCAATGTTAGCGCCACAGGAACAGGCGATCGTACTGGCTATTTGGTAGAATACGACTCAACAGAAGTGATTTTCAATAACCCTAAGCAGAAAGATACAAAAGATTACGTCAGCGGTCGATTTGGTTAAATATGGGTTTTGAGAGCAAGTGTTTTGATAAATTAAGCGAATTTTGGATTTTGAATAATTCAATTCCATTATCCAAAATTTAAAAAGTCTTAGAGTCGTACAGTTAATTCATGAATTGCCCCTACAGTGTGGATCTATTTAGCATCAAAGAATGATTAATGAAAGCTAAAACGACCTACATATTATTGGTAAATGTATACCATGATTAATTTGTACAGTGCGTAAGTTAGATTTGAATTATTTTTGATAATTGTCATACCATTCTTTTAGTAAATCCAAATATGTCTAAAGTCAAAGATATTAGTAAAACTATTAATGTGCATGACTCGGAGTACTACTTTAGTCGAGAATTAAGCTGGTTAGAATTTAACCGCCGAGTTTTACATGAGGCGTTAGATATTCGGACTCCATTACTAGAAAAACTCAAGTTCATTGCCATCTTTAGTGCTAATCTTGATGAATTTTTCATGGTTCGTGTCGCACTTCTCAAAGAACAAGTTAAAGCACAGTTAATTCAGCGAACTCCCGATGGTCGCACCCCAGAACAACAATTAGAAGCAATCGATCAATATCTGCATCCAATGGTGACTCAACAGCATCATTATTTTGAGCAGACGCTTCGACCAGAAATGACAGCGCAAGGCATTCATCTACTTAATTATGTTGACATTAATCCCCAACAGCGTAGTTACTTTCAAAAACTATTTCAAGAAAGAATTTTTCCAGTTCTCACTCCTCTAGCTGTTGATCCTAGCCATCCCTTTCCACGAATGGCGAATCTCAGTTTAAATTTAGCAGTGGTAGTAAAAGCCCCAAACACAGGAGAAAAAAAATTTGCTAGAGTCAAAATTCCCACTATTCTGCCTCGATTTATTCCCTTACCTCAAGAATTGCAAATAGATAATGGGAAATTAAATCACTGGACAGGTATGCCGATAGAGCAAGTAATTGCTCACAATTTAAAAGCTTTATTTCTCGGAATGGTCATTGAGGAATATCACCTATTTCGATTAACCCGCAATACAGATTTAGAATTAGCAGAAGAAGCCGATGACTTACTCTTAGCAATTCAACAAGAGTTATATAAGCGCAAATTCATTGGCTCGGTGGTGCGGTTAGAAATTCAACCATCAATGCCTCAATCAGTACGACAGATGTTGATGACAGAAATGAAACTAATTGAGAGTGATATTTATGAGATAGAAGGTTTGCTGAATTTAAAAGATTTGATGTCGTTTACGGCGCTACCTTTACCTGAATTGAAAGATCCACCTTGGGCATCAGTAATTCCGTCTCGTCTGCGTCATCTTCATCAACAAAGTCAAATCGCCAACTTCAATGATGAGGAAAAAAGTATTTTCTCGGTGATTCAGCAAAAGGATTTGCTAGTACATCATCCTTACGAATCCTTTGGCGCTTCTGTAGAGGAATTTATTGCTCAAGCTGCTCACGATCCTGATGTGTTGGCAATTAAGATGACACTTTATCGGACTTCGGGAGATTCGGAAATTGTCAGTTCTTTAATTACTGCGGCTGAAAATGGCAAACAAGTTGCTGTTATTTTAGAATTAAAAGCTCGCTTTGATGAAGAAAATAATATCACTTGGGCTAATAAATTAGAAAAATCTGGTGTTCATGTAGTATATGGACTGGTGGGACTAAAGACTCATAGCAAAACTTTGCTAGTGGTGCGTCAAGAGGGAGAAAATATTCGTCGTTATTTCCATATTGGGACTGGAAATTATAATTCCAAAACAGCAAATTTATATACAGATTTAGGACTAATTAGTTGTCGAGAAGACTTAGGGGCAGATTTAACTGATTTATTTAATTATTTGACTGGTTATTCCTGTAAAGATTCTTACCGCAAGTTGCTGGTATCACCTATTAATATGCGCGATCGCATTACTGCCCTGATCCAGCGAGAAATCGAACACTGCAAAAACGGTAATCAAGGTCATATTATCGCTAAGATGAATGCTTTGGTTGACCCCCAAATTATTGCTACTTTATACAAAGCATCTCTTGCTGGAGTACAAATTGACCTAATTGTACGGGGTATTTGTTGTTTGCGTCCTGGAGTTCCAAAAGTTAGCGAAAATATCCGTGTTATCAGCATTATTGGTCGTTTTTTAGAACACTCTCGGATATTTAACTTTCATAATAACGGACAAAATGAAGTATATATCGGCAGTGCCGATTGGATGACTCGCAACCTAGATCACCGAGTGGAAGTAGTTGTACCAGTTGAAGATGATGATATTGTGCAGAATTTACAAAAAATTCTCAAAATAATGCTAGCAGATAATCGCCAAGCTTGGGAGTTGCAGCCAGATGGCTCTTACATCCAACGTTACCCTAATAAAAATGAGCCAGAACGTAGCGCTCAAAATATTTTGATAGAAATGATGCAGTAATTCTCTAATAAAAGTTACACAGAGTTATCTCCAGGTCTTTTCAGGGATTTCTGGATTGATTAAGGTATAGGTTGCTATCAGTATTTAGCATAACTTTACAACATGTCCCATTTTACACGTATCCTATCTCGGTGGCTACCCTATATGGCGAATGTATTTTTATTGATAGTAGGAAGGAGAGCTTTTCACCCAGACATTATGGTTGTGATAAAAATCTCCACGTTGCTCCAAGGTAAAGCCACCCAGCAATAATCCCAACCAGACTTCTACCATTGGCATTTGCAACATACGTTGCAGTTTAACTAAAGAAATCTCATCTTTGACATTTATCAGATGGTTAGCGATGGCGCTGTGCCATTTTTCCACATCTTCATCTGATGCCAAATTGCGAACATCTTCTAAAGTTGTCACCTCATCGAGCATTGCCAAAACATTCGCTTTTTCAACAGGTGCTGCTACAGAATCACCCTCCTGGTTAGGAGATGAAAATTGGTGTGGGCCGTGTGGTTTAAAGGTTTGTGGTGTTTGCGGTTCAATCAAATCATCTAAATCTAGGTGCATTGTTGTCCGCACTAGACCAGCAAAGAGATCGGTGCTAACAACAGGCCCCAAAAGACTATTGCGATCGTGGGTATCTTGCAACAGCACTTCGGCACGAGACTTAAGAATATCTGCAATCTGACTGAAGGCAAGCGCTGCGGTTAATAGCTGTGCCTCCAAGGGTAGTTTTTCTAGCTCGGCATCTAAACATTCCCACATCGGTGCTAGTGTTGATGTTGCTGGAGATTCAGACAACTCATCTAATACATCCCAGATTGTTAATTGGCGGTATGTGGTCATCTCAACGATTCTGGATGCAACGGGCAGGGTCGTACTGGGCAGTAGCTTGAGGTAATCTCAAACATATCCTTATATTGATATAGTGAAACACTGTATTGTTTTGCAAATGCCTGTAACACCTGATCTGTATAAGCGCGGATCTTACCAGCCGTTAGCCCAAAACAGTGAATTGGTTCCAGCCGACAAACAGGTTTTTGCCCCAGCCAGAGTTCTGCACCCAAGGCGTGCAATGGCTTATCCCCCAGTTCTTTATATAGATACAACACTGCAAAATATGTTGCTGGTGGTTCGACTGTTACTGAATCAATTTCTGCTGAATGACTTTCACTCCGGCGACGATAGAACGAACGGCGATTGTGACAGACTTTTGGATTCCAACATCCATCCCCTTGTGTCCCATGCAGTAGTTTAGCTTGAGTTGTTGGTAGTTTAGAACATAGCTGACACCGTTGATCTAATGGCTTTGGCATAGTCTACTCTGCTTCCTCTTCACCAATCGCACGATAGTAGGCAGCGATCGCAGCTTCTTGCTCACTGCGAAGGGTATACCGCCGAAACGCTTTCTCGCTTTGATGCCCTGTTAATTTTCGTGCATGGCTGGGGTCAACTTTCAATAGCAATAAGTCAGTAGCGTAGGTGTGACGAAAGGAGTGAGGATGTAAATCCTCAATGTGAGCTATTTCACCTATTTTTTCCACAGCGAAGTAAATGCCGTGATAACTCAAGCGTTCGCCCTTGTATGAAGCATGGTGTGAAATCATCAGTGGGCTAAGGCTGGACAACACCTCTCCTTGCTGTTCGCGCAATTGTAAATAATCTGCTACCACTTCTCGGCTTTCTTTTCGTAGTGGCACTAAGCGTGGTTCATTCGTTTTGGTATCGGGCAAGAACAGCAGCTTGCCATCAAAAGAGCCAACATTTAGCTGCACAACTTCCCCAGCCCGAAGTCCATGACTAAGAATGTGAACGAGTGCTGTATCCCGCTGCTTTGTTCCTCCCAGCAATTCTAACGCTGACCAAACCCGTTCCATCTGTTCAGTAGTTAAACTCTGGGCTGGTGGCAGTGGCACTTTTTCTAGTTTTATGCCCAGTGTAGGATTAGTAGCAATAATCTCAGGATACGTGTAACACATCCATTTGAAAAAGCTTTTGAGTGCCGCAACTCCCGCATTGATGCTACTTTTTGAAAGCGGTTTACCAGCATCAGTTAGTATTTCATCTCTTAGGTATTCTTTATACAGCGCAAGGTGACGTGGACGCAGTTCATGATAGTGTAGCTCACTCCAAGCCAAAAATCGTTTGAGTTCTCGTTCGTAAAGCTTGCGGCTGTTTGGTGCGAGATTGTTGCTGCGTAAAAACTCTAGCACCTTTACCCATCGGATATCGGTTGGTGGAGTTGTTTTTGTGAGTCTTTTACTACTTCCTGTCTCTCTAGTGAGTGCGGCATCCTCAATCGAAATTAATTTAATGGGTGGTAAAAACTCTGCACTATAATTCATTTTAAATCAGATAGTTTTTGTTATTTTAAAATATATTTGCATGAGATTATTTTCGCTTTTACTCCACAGCAAATCCTGACAGTTGACGCATTTTTGGAGTATGAAAACCGATGACAATATCTTGTTTATCTATACCCATTTCCATTAATTCTAAAGCAATATCCGCTTCCGTTGTATTTTGTTGAATCCAAATTTTATTATTCTTGATATCTAAGTGCATTATTGGCCCGTAAATCCGATGCTGATTATTCCATCCAACGCTAATAATTTGATAATGGTCATGTTCTTCATCAAAAATTTGTTCTACTTCTACATCTCCGTAACTAGGCTTGTACTGGAGATGTTTAGTTAAGAGTTGCCTAACTTTTGTCCGATATTCATTTAATTTATCCATTGTTCTATTGCCTCCGTTTCCACATTATAAATAATTAACTTCAATTTGTTTTCATTGACTACAGTAGTTGGAAGTCGCAAGTCGCAGGTCGCAAGTAATTGTTTTGTTATTAAAAGTATGAAAATATATTTATCAAAAAAGTGAAGATTTAAAACCTCGCCCGCAAGTGGCGCGTTCGGGCTAGCGTTTGGTCAGAGAAACAGTCCTTATATCTGAAGGTAGGTAAAAACCCCACCCCGGAGTGTCTGGCTTGATTTAATACTTGCGACTTGCGACTTCATTTTTTATTCTCTATTCAGAGTTAAATGATTAATTCTCGCTTGCCGCCTCCATCCTCCTGCCGTTGGATTTGCTGCCATTTAATCTCTCTTTAACTTTGCGAGTAGAAGCAATGAGTATTTTCGCTATTTCATTGGCTTCTTTTAGCAATTGAGCGAACTTATCTTTTTCAACAACCTCAGATTCAATTAAAATTTCCAACCAGTACTCAGTTTCGCGTGCCTCTTTCAAAGCAATTTCCATTTTGTGCAAGAAGTCTTTATCAGACTGAGCCGAACGAGACTCGTGTACATTAGCACCAATACTAGTACCAGAACGTAACAGTTGCTTAGAAAGGGTACGGCAAACACCCGGTTTTTCATCAAGAAAGCTACAAGCTTTGATAATTCTAATTGCAAAAGCTTTTGTTCTGTCAGTGATACTAATGCTTTTGTCTCCATTTTCACTCACTGCTTTTACCTTTTTTATTTCTGTTTACCATACTCAGTACTTCCACACTCGGTAAATGCCCCGTCCCTTGTGGGCAGTCTTTCAACTCAGGACTCTTCATTCTTACTTGCGACTTGCGACCTCCGACTTGCGACTTCAACCATCATACCCGATCGCGGTTGAATACAAAATAAGGTACTCTTATCTTTTATCCGACATAAACTCCGATTAATACCTTTTCTCCAGGCAGCTCAGTATTTTGTGACTGTAACCATAAGTTTGCCGGGGCGGCACGTTTATGCTTTCAAAACGCCTGTGTAGGTTCGCAGACTAAGTGAAAATTGTCGCGGACTATGTGAAAATATTCGCGGACTAATTGAAAATGACTTTGTGTAACCCTTATTCTCTCGTACTATACGGCGATCGCTAATTAGAGAAGTATTTCTCCAAAGCGTTATACTGTAATGAGTTGCAACCTTTTATCCTCATTTGGCGGAAAATTTCAATTAGTCCGCGAATTTGGTAGGAATTTTTCATCTAGTCCGCGACAAATTTTCACTTAGTCTGCGACAAGATAAGTTGAAACCCTGATTACTCCGTTGAGATTTTTTCAATTAGTCTGCGAACCGACACCTGGGCAAGTTTCGGTGAAAAATTAGTTTTGATGTATGGGTGGTAGGAAGTTAGAGGGTGTATTGGCAGCCAAATCTTCGACATCATCGAACCACATACACTGCCACACAGGCTTATTGCTTTGATTAGAGAGCGGAGCTATCAATTGTTGCCGCCAAAAGTCA